>DNHK01000088.1 GCA_003485905.1 Gammaproteobacteria bacterium
CTTAACTATATGAGATTTGGAACCTGTCAATTCAATAACTAACTCGGCGAGTTCCAGTATCGTAAATTCAATAGGGTTACCAGCATTCATTGGTCCAGTAAACTCAGACGCAGAGTCCATCAAACCCATCATTGCCCCAATCAAATCGTCGACATAGCAAAAAGAGCGCGTCTGACTGCCATCCCCATAAACCGTAATCGGTTCGCCTTGTAGCGCCTGCACAATGAAATTTGAAACAACCCGGCCATCTTTAGGGTGCATTCTGGGGCCGTAAGTATTAAAAATTCGCAGTACTTTTATTTCTAGCTGATGTTGACGATGATAATCAAAAAACAAAGTTTCGGCACAGCGCTTACCTTCGTCATAGCAAGAACGAATTCCTATCGGGTTTACATGCCCCCAATACTCTTCACGTTGTGGGTGCATCTCAGGGTCACCGTACACTTCGCTAGTTGAAGCCTGCAATATTCGCGCACCCAATCGTTTAGCCAGCCCGAGCATGTTAATAGCACCATGCACACTGGTCTTTGTTGTCTGTACCGGATCGTACTGATAGTGCACAGGTGACGCTGGGCATGCCAGATTATAAATTTCATCTACTTCGACATATAAGGGCCAGGTAACATCATGACGCAATAGTTCGAACGATGGATTATCCAATAAATGCGCGATATTTTGTTTCGATCCGGTAAAGTAGTTATCAACACAGAGAACATCTTGTCCTAAGGCCACTAAACGCTCACATAAATGAGACCCAAGAAACCCTGCCCCTCCAGTAACTAATACTTTTTTTTGCATAAATTCTTCAGACACGCGTGCTTTTACTCTTTCTGTTGATCTCGGTCGAGACTATACCTAAAGCAAGGAAGACATAGAAGTAAGCTGATATCGCCGGTTGTTGTAAATGTACCTCCCAAACAGAATGTACTAATAGCGTTCCCATAACCGCGGCGCATAGTAAGCACATTTTTCGCGCAAACTTACTACTTGTAGTTTTGGTCTTTCCCCACAAAGCGCGTAACACTATAAAAATGGGGTAAACCCATAAAATCAACCCTATGACTCCTTGCTCAATCACTAAATGTAAAAATTCACTATGCGCTTGAAATAATTGTAATTGGGTAAAGTCAGCTGGCCGATAAAGTTCAAAATTTGCGACAAACCCACCTACCCCAACCCCCCAAAACCAGTGGTCATATGCAATTGGAAAAAGGGCCTTCCATATAAAAATGCGACCGTTATTCTCATACAACGCCACAAAATTATTTACTAATGATTCTGCCTCACCAACGAGCACAGACAATACATAAATGATGACAACGAGAAAGATAATTCCCGTACAAAACTTGAGTAGCTTAATCCCATGAAAAAAGTTAATCCCTAAGATTGATAACGAGATAAGAGGAGCTATGAAACCACCCCGCGAGCCACTTAATAATACCCCGTATACTAACAAAAGTAAGAAAACAGTAAGCAGCGCTCCTTCCTTCAGCATGTAGTTCAACAATCTCATAATTCTATTGAAAGCTGTATCGTCGGTGCTTGGTTCACTCGAGAAATAACCGATGTTTGAGGCAGCCATAAAGCTAGCAATGCACAACGAAACTCCAATGCCTATAAAAGCAGCAAAATGATTTCTATTTATAAAAGTACCACGCGCAAAACTCCAATGGCCATCAAGATATTCTGGCGGCACCAAATGTAAACCCATACGGGAAGAAATTATTCCAATAATAGCCTGACAAACCGTTATCAATAACATAAACCATATTGCCAGTGATAATCGACGGCGGGTGTTCACATAAAGATACGTCCAGATAAAGACTGTCAGATAGAAAAAGTGCTTCAGCACGTACACAGGGACTGCCTCTGGAGCTAGAAGCGCAGCCTTATTACCAAATACCGATACCAAACTACCCAATGGAATAAAGCTTCTAAGTAGAATCCAACATAGTTGCGCGATTACAAATGCCGTGACTAGGCGAGCCAAACTAGAAAATTTTATTGATTTACGACCTACAGCATGTGCGGCTAACAGCACAGCTAAAGCGAAGGTTAGTACCCCAGCCGCCGACAACCACACGTAGTCAATGTGCCGCCACGAAAAAACGGGAAGACTGTAAGGCTGACAAGCACCAGCAAACAAGATAGCGATTCAAGTCCAATCTGACAGGCTCTCTTAATCCCGGGAGAATCTCGAACAACAAGCGGTATGTTCTGATTAGTTGCCACTAGTCACGTTAACTAACAAGTTGTAGTTCCTATGGGCGGTATTTTGCAGCACAAAATACTCGTACCAACGCCCGGTATTTTCAAATCGTTTATAGGTAGTGCGGCACGCGTGGCTAAAATTGATTGATTCGAGATCAATATATTCTAAACAGTACCAAAGAAAACTCGGGGTCAACGAATGTATATTTGGACGGTAGTGCATTGCCTGAATGACGTGGCGTTGAATCTCTTCGGCAGGTTTAGCTTGTGCGTGTAAAGCATCAATCAATTTTAACCTTAAATATGAATCTGACGGACCACGTTTATCCAGCGCAGCAGCAAAATATTGAGCGCTTAATCTGGAATTCGACTGCTTCTCGCTACGCCATACTGATTTATCCGCAAGCAAAGAATGGAGACTGCCAAGGTACTCAAGATAACGAGAGGGATACAACGGGGTATCATCCAAATTATTCAATTCAGAAATCAAATTTTGCAAGGCATTAGTATCTAACTCACTTGCAGATTTAACCGAACCAAGGACATTCCCGTAACTAAACTCGGTTCTACCATAACGATACTCAGCGACACCCGCACGGTATAGAACCAACGACAGAAAAATTAGTACTGCAGCCAAAATTATTGAGGTAAAACGCCACACAATTAGATCTCCGTTATCATTGGCTTACACGCAATAAGATATTAACTAAAGACTAGATATCTAAACAGGAAGTTGATTCCAATAATTGGCTTATTCAATATAGTTCGGCAAGATACCGGGCAAAATAAAAATATTTTTAAAACCGTCTAGCGGCAAAAAGCTAGACAGAAATTAGGGCTAAGACATTTATTGAGAACCGTAATATCCGCCATAGTAATACTGATATTTACCATCATAATACGACTGCGACTTACGCACGTCTGCCTAAGCCAGCACAATACCCGTTGGTACTACGTTACCGCCCGCCATACGCTTCATCGCATCTTTAGCCATATTGCCCGTCGTCCTTTCGGCTTGTACAACCATAATCAGTGAATCAACCAATTGGCCTAAAACAATTGCATCGCTGGCCGGTAAAACAGGGGCTGTATCGACAATAATATACTGAAATTTTGATCTAAGATTTTGCATGATGCGTCTTAGACGCTCAGATGACAGTAACTCGAGCGGATTTGGCGGTGGCGTACCACCGTTAATAACGTAGAGCCCGGGAACGTTCGCGTCTCTATTTACGCAATCTTTTAGCTTAACTTCACCAGCAACGTAATCAACTAAACCATAAGGACTATTGGCTCCAGTTACCCGTTTTATTCTAGGACGTCTAAGGTCAGCATCAATAAGTAAGGTCGATCCTAGCTGAGCAAAGGCAAGCGCCAAATTAGAACTCACGGTTGTTTTCCCTTCACCCTGAACGGACGAAGTTACCAAAACTACTTGAGGTGGGTCGTCTACATCAGAGTAGAGTATTCCGGTACGAATGTGATTTATCGCCTCTGCAAAAGGAGATCGATTGTTCTCGATATAATGCCTTTCTGCGGTACTGCTGGTAGCATCCAATTTGAGAAATGGTACTACCCCAAACAATGGTACGCGAAGCTCTTCCTCAATACGTTGAATATTGCTAAAGGTAGAATTCAGCTGCTCTCTAATAAGAGAAATCCCAATTCCAATCAAGAACCCTGCAACACCCCATACCAACATGGTTCGTTGATTATCTGGATATATCGGTGTCGTAGGAGGGCGCGCACGATCAACGACTCTAGCGCTACTTACTCTCTCCCTGCTAGACAAATCGGTCTCTCTAAATTTG
>DNHK01000433.1 GCA_003485905.1 Gammaproteobacteria bacterium
ATGGCATGTTTTGTCTTTAGAGGAGGAAAATAATGGAACGTCGTAAGTTTCTAACGGGCGCAGCTGTTGCTGGCGCCGCAACATCATTAGCTGCACCATCTGTAGCTCAGGGTAAAATTGAAATGGCTATTGTTGCAACATGGCCAAGAGATTTCCCAGGACTAGGTTTGCCAGCACAACGTATGGCAGCCCGTATACAAGAATTAACTGAAGGTGAAATCCAAGTAACATATTTCGCAGCTGGCGAAAAAGTTGGTGCTTTTGATTCATTTGACGAAGTGGCAGCAGGTAATTCCGATGCGTACATCGCTGCTGAATATTATTGGGGCGGCAAGCACCCAGCCTACAACTACTTCACGTCTGTTCCATTTGGAATGACTACTCCGGAGTGGAATGCATGGGTGAAGTTTGGTGGCGGGCAAGAGCTATGGGACGAGCTGGCCGCAGGCTTCAATTTAAAAGCTGTAAGCTGCGGCGGTACGGGTGCACAATGTGGCGGTTGGTTCAATAAAGAAATAAATTCGCCAGAAGACTTGCAAGGCTTGAAAATGCGTATTCCAGGTCTTGGAGGCACCGTAATGTCGAAATTGGGTGTTTCAACCGTTTCCCTGCCCGGGGGACAAATTTATGAAAACTTGGTATCGGGTTCTGTTGACGCGACCGAGTGGGTTGGCCCTTACAACGACTATTTTATGAAGTTCTATGAAGCTGCTAAATACTATTACACTGGCGGAATGCATGAGCCAGGTGGCGGTTTGGGTTTCGGCATGAATTTAGACTTCTGGAATGGATTAACAGATCATGAAAAGGCCGTTATCACTGCTGCTTGCAACGAAGAGAACGCTGCACAACCTGAGGAAGCAATGGCTAACAACGGCACATATCTCCGCAAACTGGTAGATGATCATGGCACCCAGTTACGGGCTTTCAATGATGATGTTTGGGACGCATTTGGAGATGCAGCTGCGGAAGTTTTCGATGAAACGCGCCAACACTCTGATTTAGCAGCTCGAGTAAATGATTCGTACCAGAGCGCTCTACGCGACATTGGTGGCTTCCGAGCGATTGCAGAAATAGAATTTTCTCAACAGCGCAACAGAGTTCTTGGCCTAACTTAGTTTTCGCATTTTTTCATGGGGGCTTCTATCTCAGAGGCCCCCTATTTTCGAGAAAAGTACGTAAGGTGAAGTTTGAAGTTTAGAAACCTAGGAAAATTACCATGGTTAGCATTTTAAATCCATCTGAAGCATCTGTATCTCAGCGATCGAATGTCATGGTTCGCCTTATCGGATGGCAAACCCTTACTTTCTTTTTCGCATTTTTTTTAAATAACGCCCTTGTAATTTATTTTGATTTACAAACTGTTCCTGCGACAAGTACAGCCCTCACCCCAAGAACAAGCATACAAATTATGGTGTATGTCTTGTGTTTCGGATGGACGGCTTGGATGGTGATGCGGGATCAAAATCGAAGTTTGCGCAAAGATGCAAATTCGATATCAAACTTCAATTCATATTTTGTGCGTGGATGTTTTTTTTCCGTACTATTTATTGGTGTGGCAGATGCTACAATCGCGTGGATTAGAGTTGAGAGTCTATTACCTATATTATTCAACGAATACCTGGCCTCTGCACTGCTCAGAGCTAATTTTGTGGGACCAGTGGTGCATGGACCTCTTGTACTCCTTGGGTTTGTGACAGCATTATTCACTAGAACGCTGGGCTTTATTTGGCTTTCACTAATGATTGTTGGCGCAGAACTTTTAATCGTAATATCACGGTTTGTATTTTCTTACGAACAGTCTCTCATGGGTGATCTAGTAAGATATTGGTATGCTGCTTTATTTTTATTTGCCTCGGCATACACCTTACTGGAAGAGGGACATGTTAGGGTCGATATCGCGTATGCAGGGATGTCTCAGCGCAACAAGGCAAGAGTAAATGCTTACGGTGCTCTTTTTTTGGGAATGGTTACTGCAACGACGATATTCTTGATTTGCCTTTGGTCAAAACAATCGATAGTTACGTCTCCCGTTCTTAATTTCGAAGTTTCTCAGACCGGCACAGCAGGTATGTATACCAAATACCAGATGGCTGCGTTTTTGTTAATCTTCGCTATCACCATGCAATTTCAATTTGTCAGTCAATTTTTTGATGCCGTAGCCGATATGAAAAACGAACCTGGGAAGCGTTCTCCGGAACCGATATCACACTGAGGTAACTGTAATGGAATTATTTTTTCTTGCGCTGTTAGTCGCAATCATGGCCACCGCTTTGGGTGTTGGATATCCTGTGGCATTTGCACTTCCCGGCGCAGCAATATTGACAATAATTCTCGCGGGCGTTTCCGGACAAATATTTGCAAGCGATCCATCTGCCTATTTTCATCAGGGTGGACCGATTGAATGGTTATCCTCGGGTGTGACGAACCTTAGAGGCGTCTATTGGGAAGTCGAAAGAGATACTTTAATCGCAATTCCTCTATTTATTTTTATGGGGATCATGCTTCAAAAGTCGAAAATTGCTGAAGACTTGCTGGTCGTAATGGCCAATCTTTTTGGACCAGTTCCAGGCGGCCTCGGTATATCAGTCGTATTTGTAGGAGCGCTGTTAGCGGCAACTACCGGAATTGTTGGAGCTACTGTTGTCGCAATGGGGCTGATTTCCCTGCCAGCGATGTTACGCAACAACTACTCAAAGCCCCTTGCAACAGGAACTATTGCTGCATCAGGAACGCTTGGGCAGATAATTCCTCCGTCAATTGTCCTTATAATTTTGGCAGATCAGCTTTCATCAGCTTCAGATCAAGCTGGGTCGGCCCGCAAGCTACTGCACAAGGAGGCAACGGGTGAAATATCAATGCCGAGCATGTTTGAAGTGGGATCTACAAGCGCGGGGGAAATGTTTTTAGGAGCTCTGGTGCCAGGCATAGTGCTAGTTGCGGTTTATATGCTGTTTATCTTATTGTACGCAATCGTTAACCCTAAAGCCGCTCCAGCTGTACGGTATAAAGGCTCGATGGATTTAGCATTTTGGGGAAATGTGCTCCTTACACTCGTGCCGCCACTTGGTCTAATTTTTTTAGTCTTAGGATCAATAATCACTGGTATAGCAACGGTAAACCAAGCCGGAGCCATCGGCGCTTCAGGTGCGCTCATAATGGCTGGGTACCGGCTGACAGAAGGAATGAAAGGGCGCTACACACCCGCATTGTTAGCTATAATTTCGATTACAGTAATAGCTTACTGCCTGTACAATTATGAAATGAACGTAAAGGCAATAATAGTTAATGGAGGTAACTCGACCGGTATCATTATTGGATTGATAGCTTCCTTAGCCCTAATAACAGCATTAGTTTGGAGTGGGCTGCGTGTTTTGCGTCTGGACAACATTTTGCACAGCGTAATGACAGAGACAGCGAAAACTACGTCTCTAGTTTTCATCATCCTTTTGGGAGCTGCAATGCTTACTGCAGCATTTCGAGCATTTGGTGGCGAAGATTTAGTTCGCGATTTCCTAAACTCATTGCCAGGAGGCTTTTGGGCGAAATTTGCAATCGTAATGATCGTTATTTTTGTGCTCGGCTTCTTTTTGGATTTCATCGAAATTGCGGTGGTAGTGGTACCAATTGTAGCACCTATTTTATTAGCCGATCCGTCCGCTAATATTACAGCGGTTTGGCTGGGTGTGATGATTGGGTTAAACATTCAAACCTCATTTTTAACTCCACCCTTTGGTTTTGCACTTTTTTATCTGCGCGGAGTTGCTCCTGCCGTTGTTAAAACGCTCGATATATATAAAGGCGTTGTAGCATTCATTTGCCTGCAACTTTTAGCGCTGGGTATAGTTGGATTTTATCCGCAATTAGTAAATTATTTACCTAATCGCGTTAGTTTTCTTTCCGAATCCTCTC
>DNHK01000075.1 GCA_003485905.1 Gammaproteobacteria bacterium
GGCTCGAAGGGTTTATCCCAGTGCAGACTATCACCACCCGCTCTCACCGTGTCTCTAATTTGGTGGGGTAAAGCATCACGGTGCACTCTCCACCCTGGACCAACTAACATATGGTGATCGTAAAATAATTGGTTTACGTCCTCAGGATTGCATACGACAGTCTCTATAGTTTCCAATATGCGGCCGCTTTCAGTAATTCTAAATCCCGAGTTATACAGCTGTCCCATTCGAGCATCACAGCCGATGGCGTAGTTTCCTGATTGCAGATCACATGGTAAATACGCCAGCAACGAGTTTAACGCTAACACTTTGACTCCTGAGCTGTACGCCAGTCCCTGCGCCGTCCCAACCCCTATCCGTAGACCGGTAAAAGAACCCGGCCCCACGCCGCAAACGATAAGATCAATATCTCTAATAGTCTTGGCAGATTTAGACAATAACTCATCAATCATCGCCAGCAAACGTTGGGCATGCACAGTAGGCCCTGTATCAATCAAGTGGTGAACATCATTCTCCACCTTAAACGCGACAGAACAACTTGATGAGGAGGTATCAATCGCCAATATGTTCATATTGATGCGAGAAAATTACTTACAAGATTTCGGTCACTTGTTTGTGGCATCTCAGACAAACTCTCCAGGAACTTCTTTCCATAACGTTTACTTCTAGTCCGTGGGTCAGCAATTATTAGGACACCATAATCATCAAAATCTCTAATTAATCGCCCCGCCCCTTGACGCATTTTAATAACTGCACGGGGAACCTGATACTCCATAAAAGGATTTAGTCCATCCTTTTCCATACGAGCCAATCTCGATTTCAAAACGGGATCACCGGGCGATTCAAAAGGCAACTTATCGAGCATAACCACCACTAAATCATCACCTTGTACGTCAACGCCCTCCCAAAAACCCATAGTGGCACATAAAATTACTTTGGGGTTTCGTTGAAACGCTTCTAACAATTCGGCCTTTGGTTTATCCCCTTGGACTAGCACCTTAAAATCCGTACGATCAATATAGTATTCTGCAGCTGCTTTCATTGCTTTATAGGATGTAAACAACATGAAAGCACGCCCCCTACTCGACTTAAATATCGGCTCCATATGTTCTGACAAAGCACGCTGATAATTCTCCTCTCTCGGATCTGGCAAGCCCTCAGGAAGGTACAATAATGTTTGATCGGCAAAATTAAACGGACTACCCCAACTATACTCATCTACTTCACCCAACCCCATTTGAGATCGAAAGTGACCAAAATCACCCGCTACGGTAAGAGTGGCTGAGGTAAAAACCATACTGGTATTTCGTCGCGAAAATATCTTTGCTAGCACTGGCCCAGGGTTTATTGGTGTTTCACAAATTCTGAACCCAAACCGGGTAACATCTACCCAACGAATTGTGTTGCTATCAAGTTGCTCCAATAATTTAGATATTTGACCCCCAATTGAGGCGGCACGCTCATAACAACGTTCTAAATGATCTCCACTATCTGCCGCCTTTGCCAATATTTCTACTAGTTTGCTGGAACTAGTAGCTAGATCTTTTAATCTGGATTCTAAATCGGGCTGGTTGTGTACGAGTTCTTCCCATGAATAGCGCTGAATTCGTTTACCCATAGCCAACTGTAATTCCCTTACTGCCTTCTCCACGTCAGCGGTTCGGTCCAGTAAGGCGGGGATACCACTCTTGTCTTCAATCTCAGCCTGGCGAATATCGGTAACTAGACCCTCAATTTGACGGTGCCCTATCGTAGACCCTAAAAAATTCCCGGCGACATCGGGTAACTGATGAGCTTCATCAAAAACATATGCATCCACATCTGGAAGTAGCTGCCCAAAGCCATCTTCTTTAAGAGTAGCATCGGCAAAAAACAAATGATGATTAACCACAATCAGTTCTGCTTCTGCCGCTTTCTTACGGGCAACGTTTATATGGCACTTAGTAAAATGTGTACATTTGCTGCCCAAACAATTGTCGACAGTCGATGTTACCCATGGCCAAACTTCAGAATCTTCCCTGACTCCAGATACTTCGGATTTGTCACCTGTTTTAGTTCTAGCAGACCATGCAAAAATTTCTTCTAGCTCATCCCGCATCGGCACTGAAACACGAGTTGCGTGACGAGATTGTTCCAATCGATCAATACACAAATAATTAGACCTACCCTTTAGTAATGCGGCAGTCACCGATACCTTGAGCTTTTCGGCTACGGTTGGCAGATCTCGATGAAACAGTTGTTCTTGGAGATATCGCGTCCCGGTCGATATCAGAATTTTCTTACCCGACAACAAAGCCGGTACAAGATAGGCGAACGTCTTTCCGGTCCCGGTGCCAGACTCTGCCAACACAGTACCGCGATACTGAATACTTTCTTCAACCTTAAGGGCAAACTCTTGCTGGGATGGACGCGGCTGAAAACCCTTAAGTGTAGCTGTTAACGGCCCATGCTCACCCAAATACCAAGCGGCGTTATTTTGCGTCAATGGGAGCCCCACCATCCGCGAATCGAATACAAGACTCCAACGCTTGTGACCATTCAGGCATACGAATGCCTAGGTTCTCATTAAGTGCGGAATTATCCAAAACCGAATAAGCTGGACGACTGGCGGGCGTTGGGTATTCAGCGGTTGAAAGCGGCGATAGCTGCACTTGTGTGTAACCACTTAAATTTAGTAACGCCTGAGCGAATTCAAACCAAGAAACCTCCCCAGCGCAGCTCATATGAAAAGTACCCCACGGTAGATCCTCATTATTTCGAATTTTTTGGATCACCCGCCAACTACAGTCTGCTATCGCTCGCGCATATGTGGGCCCACCCACCTGATCATTTACAATCGAAAGGCTATCTCGCTCACTTGCCAGTTTGCGCATGGTTATAAAAAAATTCTGACCAATCTCTCCATATACCCATGAAGTCCTGAATATAAAATGCTTTTTATTGGCTGTACGCACTGCCTGCTCACCTTCTAACTTAGTTAAGCCATAAACACTTTTTGGCCCTGTGGCATCCGCTTCTATATACGGCGAAGAAGCATCTCCAGGAAAAACATAATCAGTAGAATAATGAATCATAGGTACTTGACGAGATGCACATACTTTTGCCAATTCGCCAGGTGATTCGGCGTTTACAGCCTGCGCTAATCCAGGTTCTGATTCGGCCTTATCCACCGCAGTATATGCGGCTGTATTGACCAACAGATCGAAAGAGTGCGAGCCTAATAAATCTGCTATATGCTCTGGTTTGGATAAATCCAGCTGATCCCGCCCCAAGCAAGTAAGCTCAAGATCCGGCTGTGTAATCTGCATGAAACTAGCCAACTGGCCTGTTTTACCGACCATCAATACTTTCATTTTTACTTCCTTTGTCGGGTAATAAAGCTCAGACGGGCAATTCTAGACCTTCGGCCAGCGATGCTAATAATGGGGCAGCGCTATCCTTTTCTGAAAGCAGAATGTCAGATTCTTCCAATGGCCAATTGATACCAATCGCGGGGTCATTCCAACGAATACCCGCATCCATACTCGGCTCATACAAGCTAGTTACTTTATATGCCACATCGGCATATTCAGATAAAACTAGGAATCCGTGAGCAAAGCCCGCTGGAACAAATAACTGTTGTTTATTTTGATCAGACAAAGCAATCCCGAACCACTCCCCAAAGGTTGGAGAGCCCTTTCGAATATCGACAGCAACATCATATATTTCGCCCACAAGGACTCGCACCTGCTTACCTTGCCACTGTGGGTATTGATAGTGCAATCCACGTAAAACCCCTCTCGATGAACGTGAATGATTATCTTGAACAAAGTCCGCCGGAAGCCCATTCTCCGCCGCTTCGAGAGCATTGAAGGTTTCCATAAAAAAACCTCGATCATCACCGAAAACTTGTGGCGTTATAATGGTTACGCCATCCAAAGGCGTCTGTTCAATCTTGATCAAAGCAACTCATCTCGAAACATTCTAAGGCCCAAAGTTTAGCGCGTTGTGGTTTGAACACAAGTGCTACAGAAGCACCTTTTCAAACTAGTAGATACGAAGCGCTTTTAGCCCACGAGTAGCGATACAATTTCGTATTTACATGCAAAATATTATATCTCACAAGAGGTAAGATACCGCTGATGTCACATGATCGAAAAATTGTTCATATTGATATGGATGCATTTTTTGCATCCGTCGAACAGAGGGATAACCCCGGGTTTAAGGGCCGCCCGGTTATAGTGGGTGGACAACCTAATAGTCGCGGCGTGGTGGCCGCCTGCAGTTATGAGGCACGACGGTTTGGCATTCACTCAGCCATGCCGTCTTCACGGGCTTACCGTCTATGCCCCGACGCGATTTTTATAAAACCGAGATTTGGGGCTTACCGTGAAGCGTCCGAAAAAATTCACGAGGTGTTTAAGAGCTACACATCATTAATTGAACCGTTGTCTCTAGACGAGGCTTACCTAGATGTAAGCCAATGTTCACAACACAAGGGGTCTGCGACATTAATTGCTAAATCGATTAAAACAGAAATCAAAGAACGAGTGAATTTAATCGCTTCAGCAGGTGTTTCTTACAATAAGTTTTTAGCCAAAATAGCGTCGGACATGGATAAGCCCGATGGTTTATATGTCATTCGTCCCGAACAGGCTATTGATTTCATCCGAGCGCTTCCAATTCGAAAGTTTTACGGTGTAGGTAAAGTTACCGAAGCTAAAATGCATAAACACAACATAGCTACTGGTGCCGACTTAGAACGATTGAGTGAGCCAGAATTAGCAGCTTTATTTGGCAAGTCTGGGAGTTACTACTATCGCATTGCCAGAGGCATCGACAATCGTCCGGTACACACAGATAGAACGCGTAAATCGATAGGTAAGGAAACCACCTTTGTAGATGATCTTGTAGATCTTGAGTTAATCAATACGCACTTTATTAAGTTAGTTAATCTTGTTACCGAAATTATGCACAAGCGAAATTTTGTTGCTAAAACCGTCACAATTAAAGTTAAGTATCATGACTTTACCCAAATTACGCGAAGTATTTCACCGGTTAATAAGATCCACAACAGCAGTGATATGCTTCTTGTACTGCCACGCCTTATTGAAAAAACCGAGCTAGGTGTGCGCCCCTGTAGACTATTGGGTGTAAGCGTCTCAAATTTTGTTGACGAAATACAAGAGAGTAAAAAACAGTACGTTCTATTTGGCTAAAGTCGCTTCATCGAGCATAGCTTAGCTAGATTGCTACAATCCAATATTCAAGTCTTGTTTAGCATTTATCGTAGCACCCACATCCGGTATTGCGGGTAGCCCAAGCAATTCCAGTACTAAATTTGCGGCATCACCGTTTCTTATCGGCTGGTTTACATCACTGTAGTCAGGCCGGTTTGCTCCGGGATCCATTCGAGTAGATTGGTTCAATTCGTATAACTCTCTACCAGCCAATGTCGATCCTGCGTTATCAGGGCTTGAAACCCAAACGTAAAATGGAACACGAAAATTCTCGTAGTCTGTCTCGTCACCGTGCGATCGTCCAGCACCGCCGTGATCTGCAACAAGAATAATGGCGGTGTCACTTAACTGAGCATCAAGATCAATTAGATCAAATAGTTTCTGTAGATAGCCATCGACCCTAACCAACGCTTTCATATAACGTGGTGTTTTCCATCGATCCCCATGCCCTGCTCCATCGGTATCGGTAATATGCAAAAAAGAGAAATTGAAGCGTTCTTTACTCATATCTTCAACATATTGCGTAATCAAGGCTTCCGCGGTTCTGTCCGGCGAGAGAAATAGATAGCGATCAATTTTATCCGTACCGTTGTTAGCGCCCGTCTGATCTTCGGCTCCGGATTTCTCGTTATAGCTTTGGTCGTACAATATGAACTTACTTTTACTCACATAAAGCGAGGTAGACAATCCATGATCATGGGTAACGTCAAAAACACTACTAACGTAGGCTTCTACGCCAGTATTATTATGTAAAGTTGCAGTTGGTTCAGGCATATCGTTATCGCGTTGCCCGTGGCCATTTACTCCAGTAACACTGCGCGCCGTCATCATCGATGCGTGATTAGGTAATGTTCGCGTGTAGTCGAAATCTGTACGTGCGTTATCTGTCCAGGCACCCTGCTCTCGAAACCTATAAAAAGCAGGTAATTGGTCTTTCCCTAATTGTTGGATCGCTTCTGGACGTAGACCATCAACTGACACCAGGACCACGTGCTCAGCTGAAAAAGACAATTGTGAACCAAGCAATAGTAGACCGCCAAAACAAATATTTCTAATTTTCATCACTATATTAACGTTCCTAGATCAATTTAATTTGCGTACTAACGTGATCTATCTAGCGAAAAGACAATCTCCTATGGCTACAATGTTTAAGTAGCAATCCTACTTACGCAATTCGTCACGTGCAACCCATAGGAAATTTTAAAATCTAGCAAACTCTATTCGACAATAAAAAACCCGCCCGAAGGCAGGTTTTTTATTAATTGGCGTCCCCAAGGGGATTC
>DNHK01000161.1 GCA_003485905.1 Gammaproteobacteria bacterium
CCGCAGGGTCTAACGCAACATTAATAGCGGCTTGCGCTTCCGCTTGTGCCGCCGCGGTTACAATTGCCAAGCTGGCCGGCTCTGCGCTCATGGGCAAATAGCGTCGTCCCATAACCGCATCTTCCAATACATCTCTGCTGATATTTGTCAGCTGCATCGCTATACCCAAATCTATCGCATGCGCAAAAGCACGGGACTCTGTCACACCTAAGATCGGACACATCATTAAACCGACTGTACCGGCAACGCGATAGCAGTAACGCAGTAAATCATATTCCGTGGTTAAGGGCTTATGCTGAATATCTTGCTGAAACCCCTCTATCATCGCGGCTATCGCCGTCGGAGGCACAGACAAATTGTTGACAAGAATATTGATGCGCTTCTCTATGATGTCGGTGTTATCTAGCTCATCCGCTTTGAGCCGAGCTAGTAGTCCGTCAAAGAGATCGCCATCCACGTCACCCTGACCAGACGGCGCATCAGCAATATCGTCAAGTTCACGACACAACTGATAAAGCTCGGCAGCGGCGTACAACTGCTGATCTGCGAGAAAAACCGAGGCCCAACGAAAAGTCTTGCCATGCTGGGTTAGCGTGTCAAGCGCCTCTCTATGCTGAGTGGACTTCATGCGACGCCTCACTAGCAACATGGTTAATACCTGATTGCGCGTCTTCAATGAGCAGCGCTTCTACTACTTTCGCAGAAGATACTACGCCGGGGAGACCCGCACCCGGATGCGTACCTGCGCCAGTAAAATACAAATTGCTGATCTCCGGATCGCGATTGTGATACCTGAAATAAGCTGACTGCGAGAGTATTGGCTGAATTGAAAAACCAGCGCCAAACTCCGATTTGTACTGGTCTTTAAAATCCTCAGGCGTCATATAAAAATCTGCACAAATAGTCGATTCCAAACCCGGTAGTATCGTACGTTCGAGCGCGCTAACAATCCGATCCCGTAGTTTTGGACCCTCTACCGACCAATCTGTATTCGATTGTAAGTTCGAGACAGGACAAAGCGCGTAGAAACTCTCGCAACCCTCAGGTGCAAAGCTCGCATCAGTCGCGGTCGGGCGATGCAAATATAAAGAAAAGTCCTCGGGGACGACATGGTTATCAAAAATATCCTTTAATAATTCTTTGTGCCTCGGACCCAGCCAAATCGTGTGATGGGCAATGTCTGGGTAGGTTTTTCGACAACCAAAATATAGCACAAACAGACCCATAGAGTATTTTGTCAGCTTGTCGGGTCTTCGAATAGGCTGCCTACGTAAATTCGAGGGTAGCAAATGCTTATAGGCGTAGGGCGCGTCGCCATTGAAAACAACATTGTCTGCCGCAATAAAATTGCCCATAGCCGTATCAATACCACGGGCACGTCCATTCTCAATGCGGATCGCGGTCACATCTGTCTCAAGCCTAACGGTTATGCCCTGCTCCACCATTAAACGCGTCAATGCATCCACGAGAGCGCCCGTGCCCCCCATACAGAAATGTACGCCCCACTTACGCTCTAAATAATGAATCAAGGTATAAATTGAAGTCGTCGTGTACGGGTTACCCCCAACCAATAAGGGGTGCACAGAAAACACCTTGCGTAAATGCTCATCTTTTATAAATCGGCTAACCAGACCATAAACAGTGTGGTAACTTTTCAACTTAAGTAGCGCCGGCACCTGCTTGAGCATTGTGCTGAACGAAGTAAAAGGGCTGGCCGATAACTGCTCAAAGCCCACCTCGAAAATAGACTTAGATAACCGAAGTAGCGCCTTATAACCCTCAACATCTTTTTCGTTAAAACGTGCGATCTCGGCATAGGTATGCTCGATATCGCCCTTATAGGAAAATGTTTGTCCGTCATCAAAATAGAATTCATACCAGGTATCCAGCGGCACAATTGTTACATAATCAGCTAATTCACGATCAAAAAGTGCAAAGAGTTCCTCAAACAAAAATGGAGCAGTGATCACGGTGGGGCCAGCATCATGCTTAAATCCCTCGCGCTCGAATACTTGCGCACGCCCGCCTAAACGAGACAACCGGTCAACAATCGTAACCTCGTGACCTAGAGCCCTACTTCTTAACGCTGACGCTATACCACCAAAACCTCCACCAACAACCAGCGTTTGTGTCATGAAAAATCCTTCTTCAATTGGGCTAACTCTGCGCCAAGCCAATTATGGAATGGGCGAATATAGGGAGTTAGCCCCGATGGTAGCGCTTGCAGCTGCTTACTGGCTTCATCAAAGTGCAGCAAAAGCAATCTTGCGGTTTGATTAAACGCATCAGAATTCTTAACTTTCTGCCACCATCGTCGTGTTTCTACAGTGTCAGCGATCAACTGCGCACTGCGGATTCTATCTGCCCAAATATCGAAGATGGCGCTCTCTTTGCGATCTAACGCCGTTCTAAAGTTCGCTATTACTGCATTAGGTCGGCAGTTAGCCAAGTCAGAACAAGGGCTATTAGCCCCATCAGACCCACTAAAATTACGCAGATCGTTAGCGATCTGAAAGCAAAGCGCGGACGATTCAAAGTAACCGGTGATCACCTGCTCACTGGTGTTTTTACTGGCAAGATATTGCGCGCCGATTACCGGCAAACTTAGCAAGGGTGCAGTTTTAGCAGTCGCAATTAGCTGATACTTTTCCCAGTCTGGGTAGCCAACAAAAACAAACTCGCTGGCTTGGCCGCCAATAATGGCCTGCATATGCTGAGCAAAAACGCCAATACAGGGCGCCGGCGCATCAATCTCCGCCAGAATTCCAAATGCAGTGCCTATGTAATAGTCCCCAAGGCAAATAGCGATAGACTCGCCAAAGCGCTTAAATACTGTATCCCTTCCTCGACGCTGAAGGTCGCCGTCACAGATATCATCGTGGATTAGTGATGCGTTGTGTAGCAACTCAACCGCAGCCGCCCAACCAAGCGCACGCTCAGACGAAACACCGAAATACTGGGCCGACTGGTAGGCGATTACCCCACGCAGCTGCTTACCAGGCTGGGCAAGGTGAAACTTAGATGCCTCGCGCAAAGCAGGGGGTACGTTATTTAGGTAGTCAGCAGTCA
>DNHK01000377.1 GCA_003485905.1 Gammaproteobacteria bacterium
CAAACTTACCTTTAGCGATTGCTGGCGTATGGTTATCGAATCCAGTCACCTGGATTCCTATGTACACCCCTCCCTATTTACTTGGTAGCTGGATAATCAGTATTGAGCCCATCACACTTGGTGAAATCAACATACTAGCCCTTGGGTGGCACTACGTTGCACTATGGCTTGGCTGCCTGATAGCAGGCACATTCTCAGCATTACTTACACGTTGGTTTATTGATCTACTTTGGCGATTACAAATTCGTCAAAACTGGCAACGCAGGCGACGGCAAAGAATGATCAGAAAACTAAGGCGGACTAGTGGACTCTCAGAAGAAAATAGAACAAATCGCTAACTGGCATGTCCACTTAAATTAGGGCTTACAAGAAACAAGGCATGTTCGACTTAGACTAAAATCCCGCCTTTCAAACGAAGCACCCTATCCAACTTGTTGGCCATGTTTTCATCATGTGTGACCATCACTAGCGCCGTGTTATTACGCACATTTAATTTGAGCATCTCTTCAAAAACTACACCAGCAGTACCGGAGTCCAAGTTACCAGTAGGTTCATCGGCTAAAATACATGCGGGCTGAGTTACCAGCGCACGCGCAATAGCCCCACGTTGACGCTCCCCGCCCGACAATTCACCTGGGCGATGCTCAGCTCGATTATCCATCCCGATGCTTGCGAGTGTAGCAAGGGCTATTTCTAGTGCCTCTTGCTTTTCGCGGCCCCTCACCCAGAGTGGCATTGCTACATTTTCAAGCAGAGTGAATTCCGGAAGAAGGTGATGAAATTGGTATATAAAACCCAATTTTCGATTACGAATATCACCGCGTTGTCGGTCTGAAAGCCTATCAAAACGTGCTCCGGTAATCCAAACCTCTCCAGTCGTTGGTAAATCCAAGCCGCCTAGCAAATGGAGTAAAGTCGATTTTCCGGATCCAGAAGCGCCGACAATAGCCACGGTTTCGCCAGGCTCAATTGCCAAATCAATGCCGTTTAGTACATCTACACATAACGTGCCGTCATCAAACGTTTTACCCAAGCCTTCGCAGCGCAACACTGCCGAACTACTCATATCGCAATGCCTCAGCAGGCTGCGTGCGTGAAGCTCGCCATGCTGGATATATTGTTGCCAGCATGCTCGCTAGCAAGGCTGCAGGTACTATCAATGCTACATCCAGCCATTGTAATTGTGCCGGAAAGTCGCTAATTACATAAATATCTGCTGGAAAAAATTCAAATCCAAATATGTTTTCGGCCCACGACACGATAGCTTCCAAATTCAGTGCTGTAATAACCCCAAAAATTGCGCCAACGATGACTCCAATAACACCGACCATCGTGCCCTGGATAAAAAAGATCTTCATTACCGAACCCGGAGACATTCCGAGAGTGCGCATAATGGCTATATCAGCCTGCTTATCCGTAACCACCATAATCAAAGTAGATACGATATTAAAAGCCGCGACTAAAATAATGACGAACAAGATAATACCCATGACGCGTTTTTCAACTGTCAGTGCACGAAAGAAATTCCGGTTTTCTTGAGTCCAATCGGTAACGTAATAGCTAAAATCAGAACGGGAGCTTACCTCCCGGCCGATCGTCGGAGCTTGATCAACGTCGTGGAGAGAAAGACGAACGCCCGAAACACTTGGTTCCAGCTTAAACAGTTTTGCCGCGTCAGTAATATTCAGTAGCGCAAGCGTACTATCGTACTCATACATACCAACGCTAAATGTTCCCACCACATTAAACCGCCGCAGCCTCGGTAGTAAGCCTGCAGCCGTCATTTGGCCCTGAGGCGCAATTAACGTCACCTTCTCGCCCACCTGTACATCTAGTTTCCGTGCCAACTGACCGCCTAAAATGACATTGTATTCACCAGCCACCAGTTGGTCGAAACCTCCTTCGATCATATGGTCCTGAATGTTCGACACTGAGGGCTCTTGCTGAGGGTCAATACCCCGCACCAAGGCACCACTTACAGCCCCTCCGGCACTCATCAAGCCTTGGCCATCGATAAATGGTGCTGCTGCAGCCACACCTTCAATTTGCTCGCTGTCGGCCTCGATTGCGCGCCATTCAACCAATTTGCCACCGTACCCCATCACAGTGACATGTGATGCCACATCCAGGATACGCCCGCGTAACTCCCGCTCAAAGCCGTTCATAACGCTCATCACAGTGATTAAAGCCCAAACCCCGAGTGCGATACCAATTGTCGAAACTGCTGATATAAAAGAAATAAAACCGTTACGTCGCCGGGCGCGGGTATACCGGAGCCCAATAAACGAAGAAAGATTCATCACTGACATTTAAGCGAACTCCAAAATTGAATCTTTCACAAACAATACTTACGCTTCAGGTCGCATATGTGGGAATAACAACACGTCACGAATACTTGCACTATCAGTAAATAACATTACTAATCGATCAATACCGATTCCTTCACCGGCGGTTGGCGGCATACCGTATTCCAGTGCACGAATATAGTCAGCGTCATAGTGCATGGCTTCATCATCACCCGCATCCTTTTCAGCGACTTGCGCCAAGAACCGTTCAGCCTGGTCTTCGGGATCATTTAGCTCCGAAAATCCATTTGCAATTTCACGGCCCGCTATAAACATTTCAAATCTATCAGCCACCTCGGGATTATCATTGTTGCGGCGTGATAACGGCGATACCTCAACTGGATACTGGGTAATAAACGTCGGGGCTAGCAATCGATGCTCAACTGTTTTTTCAAAAATTTCGATCTGTAATTTACCGATGCCATAACTATCTTTTACGGGCACTTTCAAGCGTTCGCAATGTGAAACTAAAGCTGAACGATCATCCAAATCAGTAATACTGATATCAGCATTAAGTTCAAGAATAGATTCAGCGACTGTCATTCGTTTAAACGACTTCGAAAAATCAAGTGTCTCCCCCTGATATACGACACTACCCGAACCATTCACATGTTCAGCCAACTTACGCAGCATATCTTCAGTTAGATCCATCAAGTCATTGTGATCCGCATAGGCTTGATAAAACTCCAGCATAGTAAACTCAGGATTGTGCCGTGTGCTTAAGCCTTCGTTTCGAAAATTACGGTTTATTTCGAACACACGTTCAAAACCTCCAACGACCAGACGTTTCAAATATAACTCTGGCGCAATCCGCAAAAACATAGGCATATCTAGTGCGTTGTGATGAGTTTCAAACGGTTTTGCCACCGCACCGCCTGGAATTGCCTGCAGCATTGGTGTTTCGACTTCCAAAAAATCACTGCTATCAAGATACCCGCGAATAAACGAAACGATAGCTGAGCGCTTGCGAAAAGTATTTCGGCTGTCTTCGTTCATGATTAAATCTACATAACGCTGGCGGTATTTAATCTCTTTGTCAGACAATCCGTGGTACTTCTCTGGCAACGGTCGTAAACCCTTAACCAATAATCGAATATCCGTAACACGGACACTTAACTCATCAGTTTTGGTGCGAAACAAAGTACCAGTAACACCAATAATGTCACCGCTATCCCACTTCTTGAATTCTTCATTATAAAACCCTTCAGGCAAGCTATCGCGCTGTACAAATAATTGAAAGCGCCCACTTCGATCCTGAATATGCGCAAAACTTGCTTTACCCATAATTCGTTTAGTCATTAAACGTCCCGCAAGGCTAACTTCAATTTCTTCCGCGGCCAGCGCCTCTGCATCGACTCCAGAATATTTGTCGCTTAAATCGTTGGCCAAGTTAGATGGCGAAAAATCGTTTGGGTAAGCATGTCCCTGCACTCTCCAGCGGCCTAACTTCTCGCGCCGCTGTACAATCTGTTGATTCTCGTCAACTTCGATTGATTCCTTGGTATTTCCTTGATCGTTCACTTTCTTCTCTAATTAATATGTAAATTTATCTTATCTTCACTAACTCAAGCCTCTGAAGTTGCTGATTGGTACGTTCTCAGTCTGGAACGTACTAGCAGCAGGCGTTTATAACGCAAAGATACCTGATTGAGTATGTTTTATTACTTACTTCGAACAATTTTAATATCAGCCAGGTGCTTACAAGCCCTGTTTAAGACTGGCCTCAATAAACTGATCAAGTGCACCATCTAATACAGCTTGTGTATTACTAGTCTCAACCGAAGTACGAAGATCCTTAATACGTGATTGATCCAGCACATAAGACCTAATTTGCTGCCCCCACCCAATATCAACTTTGTCGTCTTCCACCGCTTGTGCTTCTTCACGCCGTTTTTGCATCTCGGCCTCGTATAGCTTTGCTTTTAACATCCCCATCGCAGCATCACGATTACGATGTTGCGAACGATCATTTTGGCACTGCACAACTATACCTGTAGGTTCGTGGGTAATTCTGATGGCTGATTCTGTTTTGTTAACATGCTGACCACCTGCACCGCTCGCTCGATAGGTATCAATACGTAAGTCTGAAGGATCTATATCTATATCCACACTGTCATCAATCTCGGGGTATACGTAAACTGATGCAAACGAAGTATGCCGTCTACTTCCAGAATCAAATGGCGATTTTCGAACTAAGCGGTGCACTCCCGTTTCTGTGCGCGCATAGCCAAATGCATTTTCGCCACTGATCTTTATTGTGGCACCTTTAATACCTGTAATTTCGCCGTTCGTGGCCTCGATAATTTCAGTTATAAAACCTTTGGCCTCCCCCCAACGCAAATACATACGCAGCAGCATGTTTGCCCAATCTTGAGCTTCAGTGCCACCCGAGCCCGACTGTATATCGATAAACGCGTTTTGGCCATCCATGGGCCCGGAAAACATACGCTGAAACTCCAAAGCCGCAATCAGAGTCTCTAGCCCAAGAAGATCACTAGACACTGAATCGAACAATTCAATATCTTGCTCATCCTTGGCGAGTTGCAACATTTCACGAGCATCAGTGACACCCGAGGCCGCTGACGAAAGAGACTCTACTATTTTTTCAAGCTGGGTACGTTCCTTCCCCAATTCTTGTGCTAAAGCCGGATCATCCCAAACACCTGGCTGCTCCAATTGAAGGCTTACTTCTTCCAAACGCTCCCGCTTTGTATCGTAGTCAAAGATACCCCCTTAACGCCGACTGGCGCTCGCTAAGGGCATCAATTTGCTCGAATAATTGGGTAAATTCCATACAGGAAGAGGCTACAAGATTTACGTAAGGCTAGTGCGGCGGAGCATACTAAAATAGCATTAGAATTCCAATGCGTTTGAGTTCATCTCGGCTTATAAGGTAGGAACTAACCCTAACTAGCGACAACTATTAGATCAAGCAACCCCACAGATCCACCAATACGATTGTCAAAAAAATCCCGAGCTAGCGCTCATCAATTGACAAACGAAACAAGCTCGGGAATATAGGTTTAAGATGCTTTCTTTAGTTCCTGCAGAGCGTCATATACTCTTTCAGCGGTAGCAGGCAAAGTCGTAATACGCACACCTACTGCATCATAAATTGCATTGCAAATAGCAGCGGCAGTCGGTACCGCAGTTGGTTCACCCACTCCCTTCGCACCAAAAGGCCCTGTTGGGTCAAAGTTTTTCACCAATTCGACCTCTATTTCAGGCATATCCAAACTAGTCGGAATAATATAATTAGTTAAATTGGGATTTATTTGCCGACCTTCATCGTCAAACAAAATTTCTTCTTCAAGAGCAAAACCAACTCCCATAGAAATTCCACCCTGAATCTGGCCTTCCACCAACATCGGATTAATTGGCGTACCGCAATCATGTACTGCGACCATTCGTTTAACTTCTACCTCACCCGTCTCGTCATCAACCTCAACTTCGGCGATCTGTGTAGCATAAACATAGGTACTAAAAGGTTTACCCTGACCCGTTTCAGGGTCCATTGGTACTGTTGGTGGGTTGTATGTAGCACTACCCATCGCTGGTGTACCAGCTACAGACTCGCAATGAGTAGCAACCTCCCCTATACCAAGAGACTTGGATGGAAAGCCAAGCACTTGAATCCGACGGTCCACCGCCTTAAGCTGGTCTACAGGTACGCCTAACAAAGGTGCTGCGCCTTCGAACAATACTTGTCGGGCCTTTTCTGCGGCCAATTTAACCGCATTCCCTGTCACATAAGTCGTCCGACTAGCAATAGCACCATAATCGGTTGGTGTTGTGTCCGTATCGCCAGAAACGATATGCACGTCGTCTGTAGAAACACCTAATGCCTCGGCTACAATTTGAGCCAAAACTGTAAGTGCACCCTGACCAGTTTCAACCGTTCCTGTCATAACGGCTGCAGTTCCATCAGTACTAACCTGAACTGTTGCACCACTAGGATTAGCCATAACAGTAAAACCTATCGGATACCACATGCAGGCCATACCGCGTCCACGTTTAATCATGCCTTCCACTCCTGCCAGCCGAACCGTTCGCTTGCTTGTTTAAGTGACTCTTTAACAACTACGGTCTCAAGTTTTTGGCTAGTCGGGCTTGCTGACCCGTTAGAAAATGCATTCTTAAGTCGAATTTCGAGAGAGTCCATACCCAATTTTTCAGCGATGGTATCCATTTGCGATTCATAGGCGAAGCACACTTGTGGGGCTCCAAAACCACGCATTGCTCCGGTAACCGTTTTATTAGTATATACAGCGTGAGCTTCAACATGAATATTTGGAATGTTATAAGGCCCTGCTGCTAGGATAGAGCCTTTACCCATAGTGGTGGAAGTCCAAGAACAGTAAGCTCCACCATCTAATAGTAGATTTACTTTACGTGCGACAATAGTGCCATCGTTCATGACGCCCGTTTTATAGTCCATTATAAAAGGATGCCGTATTGTCGACGAAACAAACTCATCAGCACGGGTATATACAGCTTTAACAGGTCGACCGGTCTTCCGTGAAAGAAGCGCGAGAATTGGTTCATTAGTAATTTCATTCTTACCGCCAAAATTTCCTCCCACAGGCGTTCCTATTAGTCGAATTTTAGCCTGAGATAGTCCTAGAGTACGGGCTATATCCTGGCGACCTAGAGTAACTCTGCCTAGGCTAGACCATATAGATACGCGTCCATTCGCGTCCCAAGACGCTATAGAGGCATGCGGCTCAATTGGCACATGTTCCACCATCTGCGTTTTGAATTGTTCCTCAAAAATATGATCACATTCTTTAAACGCTTTTTCCACATCACCCTTCTTAATGACTTTGTGTGCGTATACATTCGTATCACCACCATGAATTCTTGGCGATTTATCACCAAAAGCCTCGACCACATCATATACAGGAGTCATAGGCTCGTACTTGACCTTAATTTTAGCAAGCGCATCTGCTGCGACCTGTTCCGATATGGCTGCAACAGCAGCTACTCCATCACCTCGATGGCGAACAATCGTATCAGCAAGAACAGGTTGGTCTTGAAGTGTGGGCCCGAATGAATTCAGCGGAATTTCTTTACCGGTAAGAGTAGCAAACACACCAGGCATTGCTTCAGCTTCACTGGTATCCACACTAATAATTTTTGCATATGAATGCTCACTGCGAAGAATCTTCGCATGAATCATATGAGTAAAACTCAGGTCATCTATATATTGCGTTTGCCCCAATCCATGTAAACGCCCGTCAGGCCGCGTAGCCCGTTGGCCAACTGCATTAGTATTTAGCCGAGACTCATGCTGAGGAAAGTCCGTCGGATAGGTAACCGGATTATCCGTTGGAATTTTACGAGAATCTTTTTTACCAGTTGGAGTTGAGGTTTCCTTAGCCGTAATTACTTCTTTGTCGGCCTTTTTAAGATTTTTCATTCTTGTATTCATAATCCTAGCCTCCTAAATAGTGTTTGATTGTGTGGTCTTATCCGCAGCCATAACTTGACCGGCTTCTTCGATAGCCTCGATTATTTTAGTATAACCAGTACATCGACATAGATTTCCAGAAAGTGCATCTCTTATCTCTGGGCGCGATGCTTCCGGGTTTTGATCTAGTAAATTTTTAGCTGACATGATCATACCTGGACCACAAATACCGCATTGTAGTGCGCCTAGGTTTTCAAACGCTTGCTGCAGAGGATGAACCCCCTGCGAATCGGCCAACCCTTCGATAGTTGTAACGTCTCGCCCAGCTGCTCGCGCTGCTAACATCAGGCATGAGTTAACTGACTCACCATCTACAATAACGGTACAAGTACCGCAGTCGCCAACATCACAACCTAGCTTCGCTCCTGTAAGCATTAGATGCTCACGTAAGAATTTAAGTAAAGTAGTCTCAGGCGGACATTCCGCTGATTTCCACTCACCATTAACTGTCAATTCAACTAACATAACTTAGGTGACTCCTGTTTAACTTTCTTGCGCAATACGAATTGATTCTTTTAAAACACGCTGAGTAAATACTTTTATAATTCCACGCCGGTAATTTGCTGAAGCTCGGAAGTCATGAATTGGCCTGCATTCCGACACCGCAATTTCTGCTGCTTCGTCGATAACGCTATCTGTGGGTGACTTACCCTCTAAAAATGCTTCTGTTTCGACCGCTCGTAACGGTGTAGGTGCTACGGCACCAAGAGCCAATCTCGGTTCAACGATATTGCCAGCCTTATCAAGCCATAACGCTGCCGCACCATTTACCAAGGCAAGTGCTTGACCTTTTCGTAAACCATGTTTTAAGAACGCGGAAGGTTTACCTAACGATGCTTTAGGGATAGAAATACTTTCGAGAAGCTCACCAGGTTGAAGCGCGGTCTTACGCGGCCCCACAAAGAAATCCGCCACTGGCATTTCACGCGATCCAGCCGGTCCAGTTAGAGTCACGGTGGCGTCTAACACCATAATCGAAGGAGCGCTATCAGCAGAAGGCACACAAGTCACAAAATTGCCCCCAATAGTACCCAAATTTCGGGTTTGCACCGCACCCACAGTATGAGCCCCATCAACAACTGCCGGCATTTTCTTCTGAAAAATAGGCGAAGCCATAATCTCACTAAAGGTGGTCATACTTCCTAAGCGTACACCCTCGGAAGTTTCTTCGATGCCACGAAATTCAGGAACCTCTGAAACATCAATCAAAAGGTTTGTATCACCCGCGTTATGTTTTAGATCAACGACAAGATCGGTTCCACCCGCAAGCACGCGTGCTTTTTCACCGTTTTCTGCCAAAAGTGCTACCGCTTCATCAGCAGAAGCAGCAGCGATATAGTCAAATGGTCTCATTAAATTCTTTCCTTATACCTTCGGGTTATCGGTTGTGTTATTGATTGGAGCTTTCATCCAATCACCGATTTCAAGTTAAATTCACGTTCACCTACTCATATTCAACTATTTGATTAAAACGTCCGCTTCAATTCATCGAAAGCTAGACTATCAAAAGTAGGACTATCAAGGTTGAACTATGCCAAGCCAAATAAAGTTAAAAATTAGCTTCTAATACCACACAGAATTGGGCTTATTATACACCCATGCTGGCCTTGAACAAAGA
Organism: Gammaproteobacteria bacterium; assembly: GCA_003485905.1. Classification (GTDB taxonomy): domain Bacteria; phylum Pseudomonadota; class Gammaproteobacteria; order Arenicellales; family Arenicellaceae; genus UBA10349. The sequence continues at coordinate 9,434 of DNHK01000377.1, forward strand.
CGCCAACTCTTCTTTAAAGTCGATAAAAAACAAAGAGTTGCGTCAAAAGCAGTTCTTTTTGACGCGCTCTTTGTCTTAACAACTAATTTTTCTTACTGGGTCGAAACTCGTCATCCAGTGCAGCTCTGATTCGCGCAACTGCAGCCGAATCCGGATCTTCTGTGAAACGGCTCACTAGCAGCGCCACAGGCACATTGATAACCAAGCCCCATAATGACGGATCATAGCGAACCCCTGCAGGCAGAAAATCTCCACCATAAAAACGTACCCCAAAAGAACCAATTAATCCCGCCACAATACCTGCGGTAACGCCCGCTTTGGTAAACCAAACACGTTTCATTGGCACGGTGACGGCTAGTACCGCTGGCAATAATTGCACAATCATAGAAGCAGTTATGCCGATCATCAGTGTTACCAGACCCCAATCCTTGTCAGCGGCTAAAACCGTAATAGCAACGAGAAGAAAAACAAATACTCGTCCAACCTTTATATAATGACTGTCAGGTGCATCTTTCTTTATAAACCTGGAGTAAACGTCTTTAGTTAACATTGCCGAATTAGCGTTGGTATCAGCATCTAGGGAAGACATACCAGCCGCAAGGCCACCAGCCACCAATATCCCAGCAAACCACGCTGGCGCATGCTCGGCTAGTAATGTAGGAAACGAAGCGTCAGAGTTTGCCATATCCGGGTAATACGCAAACGCCGTAAATCCGATAACCATCGCTGGCAAAAACATGATCATTAGATAAAACCCAACCGTCAATCCAATTTTCTGTACTGTCTTCACATCCTTTGCAGAATAATAAAACATAAAACTGCGGGGTAGAATCGCCCAATAGAATGCAATCCCGAATACTGGCCACGTTAACCACCACTGAGGTGTCGCCATTCCTTTACGCCCAGGTAAGGTTAGCATCGAAGGATCAATCTCTTTAACCTTGTTAAACAAGCCCAATAAATCACCATCAATCAGACTCAGACACCAAAACCCTGCGGCCCAAATCGCGATAAACATCCAGATCGCCTGTGCTACTGTGGTCCAAGTAACCCCCCGAATACCACTGGTCGTAACGTATATAAACACCAGGGCACCCATGATCAGAGTCGCAGCAAATTTCGTAATATGGTTTTCCGTACCCGCCGACAATAGTATCGCTGGCCCGGTAATATTAGCCGTCATTAAGGGAATACAACACGACAAAATATAGAGAGCAATAAAAGCTCTGAACTTCCCATCGCCAAAATAGTCCGTGAGCATATCTGCCGGTGTGATGTAATTAAATTTGCGACCCAAACAAGTAATTCTGGAGCCAACATAATAGAGCATTACAAGCGGCGTAAAGACAGTCCAAAGTATATTTGCCGCAAAGGCGACGCCATGAGAATGGTAGAAACCCATCGACCCAGGAATCGCAAATGCGGTATGAAACCCACCAGCCATACCAAGATAGAGGACAAGGAAGCCAAAGCCAGGGCCGACCTTAAAATAGTCATCCATATGATCACTAGAAGCTTTAGTCCATCGCCCCGTGCCAATCCAAAGAACAAATAAAGCGTATATGACGACGATAATAATTGTGTACTGCCAGGATTCTAAATTCATTCTCCTTTCGCCTCCGCGTCGTCTTGTGCAATTTTAGTACCAAAAAACCAACAGCCAAGAAGCCAAACCAAGCCCCAGCCACTGCACCAAACAAACACCAACGGCATGCCAAGCACTGGAATTGGTTCATTTACCGCCCAAGTGCCCAAATAAACCATCAGAAAACAAATAATAAACCAGACCATGTAGAGCTTTTCCCAAAGCGTCCTTGGCGTAAGATGACTCGTAAATTCAGGTTCTGTCATATAGCACTCCCCGTAGCCTGCGCGGCTTTTCTTGTGATGTGATGATTAATTTATATCGTAGATTGTAACGCTGTGTAACAACTCGCAGTTAGTCGGATAGCTTCCTACATATCGGTAACTATCAGTAATAAATTATTGTATCGAATTCTCCATTCAGACCAGTATTGCCATCAAATATATTAAGCGGAGTTAGTCCGCAATACACTCTTCCTTGACAGGCTCGCGCATTATCTTAGTAATTCATCGGTTCGTCCAGATCAATTTTCAATACCCCGCACATCGTGGATACAAAGACCGTAATGATTAAGATAATTAGCTGACCTACCGGGTGTATAAAGAACTTTCATACAGGCATTTCGGTTAGATAAGTAGTGATCTATACTGCTTCGCTGATATCAATGACGTACAAGTAGCGGGAGACAGCATTGTGAATTACGGCATGTTCTTATATGCAGCACTTTTTGTATCTCTTACCGTGCAAGCCCATCACTCACCGAATTTGCATTTTGATCGTAGCAATATTGTTGAAATTACTGGGCAATTAACAGAAATAGATTGGCAAAACCCTCACACCCAATTGACTGTCAGAGCTTCCACCGAAGATGGGCGCGACGAAATTTGGTTAATTGAAGCTAGGGGTGCGAGCCAATTTGCTCGCGCCGGCGTCACTCGTGACTTCTTCGAAACCGGCAGTAATGTCAGCGTCGCGGGATTTGCAGGCCGACGTAATTCAACCGCGATGTTTGCTACGAACATTCTGCTGGCAGATGGCCGAGAACTCGTCGTTGATAGCTTCACGACTCCCCGCTGGTCTGCGAACACGGCGCTACTATTAAGCAGCCGTGCCCCATCAAGTTCGGCGAATGATTCTCCGAACAATCCCGAATCCATATTCCGTGTTTGGAGCCCAGATCGTTCAGATCACGGCATCGATGGCACAGGCAGAACTCTATGGCTAACCGACTACCCATTGACTGATTTCGCTCGAAACACGCAATCCAACTGGAACCCTGTTACCGACAATCCATATATCAATTGCCAAAATGGTATGCCTGCGATGATGGACTTGGCAACCCCGATGGAGTTTGTACGTAAAGGCAATGACATAATTTTAAACCTTGAGGAACAAGATGCCGTACGCCAAATACGTATGGCTCCCAACTCAATTGACGACAACGGAGCAGCAGGCCCTTATGGGCATTCGATTGGTCGTTGGGATGGCACCACACTGGAAGTTACAACCACAAATATAGACTGGCCCTGGTTCGATCAAGCAGGCATTCCACAGTCAGCGCAACTTCAGCTTGTTGAGCGATTTAGCCCGTCTGCCGATGGCCTTATTCTG
>DNHK01000391.1 GCA_003485905.1 Gammaproteobacteria bacterium
ATTCTTTTGCCAATGTGGACTTGCCTTGTCCTGACTCCCCGCAAAACACCAATACACCTTCGGATATGTCGATTGCGCTAGCATGCATTGCATAGCAGTCGTTATGTGCTAGCAACAACATCAAACCCGGGCCTAATTCAAACTCATCACGAATCTCATCTGCCTGGGCAGATAACAAAGTACCCGTTTGCATGGCGTTGCATTTCAAACATATACGCATAGAGCCGATATCCTCCACTTCGATCTCGATCAAACTACCAGACGTTCTCTGTGTGACTCTGTAATTTCCTGAGTACATGTTTCCCGTGTCTGAATAGGTTTCAAGCCACTTGTGCTCCTCCCGAAACAATGAGCATGAATTTGATGCGCCGGGCAAAGATTCATCCCGAAAATGTGCCAATCTGATCTTCTGGCTATATGATCTCAGAATTATCCCTGCCAACTGATACGCATATTGTGCAGACTTCCGGTTTACATCTGTAACAGTAACAAGCATCACTCTAAAACCAAGGTATATCCCTTACTAGCCCAACCGTCGCGCCACAATTCCAAGCCCAGGCACATGGTTATCAGCACACCATCGACACCGTCAAAGCGACGATGACTAGCTCTGATTAGCCATTTTTCACTGACAAATTCTGACCACCAACGATCCTCTCGAAACAAATACTCAAGTACATTCTCTCTATTCTTAAGCCAACCCGCCTGAGCGTAATCCCCTAAAAGTCCAACTCTCGGTCGCACCAAGGTTTCATTAGGAACTATACCTTTGAGAGCTTGTCGGGCGATCCATTTACTGCATTTACCTTTGTTTAAAAAAAAATGCTGGTGTTCGTAACGCTAGGCTAATTAACTCTTTGTCAGCTAATGGATGTACCCGCTGGACCCCAAACATTTCAGAGTATTGAGCCTCTGCTGATATTTCGTCCATTTTGGTACTACCAATCAACATCTGCATTTGATCGCGCCTACCGTGATTGTAGCCTCCATAATTTTTATCAGGTAATTCATCACAAATGGACTCGGTTGCCCAATCTTGAGTGGGAAGCATACGAGGATCCAACCCAGCACAGCGCCGATACAATTCTCGAAGTCTAGCGGAATGCTTCCACTGCGAAGGTGCATGCTTTAACTCATGTAAACAGCCTGAAATAACGCGCATATAGTCTCGCCGACGCAGTCTTTCATAAAGCTCACACCTTTTGGCGTAATATAAATAATCACCACAGTGTCCATTGAGAAGGGCATCAACACCGCGATCTGCTGCCCGCCGATAGACTTGATTAATTAGATTGCGGAACGGATTAAAACTGGGTAGCGAAGGAAGAAAAGGCAAACCATCAAATCCATCGAACGGTAGTGCCCCCTCGACACTAAACAAGTGATGTTTAATACCTAATTGTTTGCAGAGTAGGTGAATATAATCAGTCTCGTCAATATCCGGTTTCCCAGGAAATGACCAACTTATTGCGTGCATTTGTGGTTTAGAAACATTACGCGACAAAACTCCAGCGATTGCACCGGAATCTAGACCGCCACTCAACATTAAGCCGTAACTACCCGCCCTATATCTTTCGCCCATACTGAGAAAGGCATGTTTCCACTCCTCTACAGCTGCTTTTTCATCCATAAAAACATCTGTTGTCGTCGTTGCTAACCAACGAGGGTATTCCATCTTTGTTTGGTATTCTGAACCTGTCCAGCGGACTTCAGTTCCTGCAGGAATAAGACTTATATCTAAAAAATACCCTCTTGCTGGCGGTGCAAGGTGAGTAAATAGGTAAGCCACCGCTGAACGATCAATATTCAAAGGCTTTTTAACAGACGGCGCGCAATCTATAATATTCTCGCTCAGACTAATACCGTCCAACGATTGGCGCCAATAAAAAGCAGGTGAGTGTATTAGGCTTCGGTAGCAGATTAAAGCGCCTGAATCACGATTATAGATAAGCGCAACAAATCCATCGCCACTCTCTCTCAGGCCAGCTAAGCCGTTGTCTTGAAATCGATGAGAGACGCGTTTTGCTATATATTTTCGATCGGTATCAGCACCATGCGCAATAACCCAAAGCTTGCTGTTACCGAAATCAAATTGTCCGCTGCAAGAACCCTCTGCAGACAGATTATAGTTTGCACCAGTAAAGTGAAAAATACGCCCTGTCACCCCAAGCGAATCCTGTACTCGAAATTCGCAATGATCCCTTACCGATTACGGTCGTTCCACACCGGGATTGCCTGTATCGAGAGTCCCTAACGTGCCGCCCATAGTGACATCACGCACATCGCCATACTTCGCCAATTTTGGAGCGACGTACTGCCTCAGTTCCGTGCCGTCTGGAACATCTACCTGTGTTTCGAACGATGTTTCAATAACATTTAATTCTTTGGTCATGATCTTCAAATCCCAAAATTAAGTCCCACTATTACAACACAAGCCCTAGGTTAATCCAAATTCGACAATAAGCAAGTTATCCCTCTAGGCCAACGCTTTCTTCATCGTGGAACCCATTTCAGAAGGGCTGCGTGTTACATGAACGCCAGCATCTTCTAAAGCTTCAATTTTGGCTTCTGCGGTACCCGTGCCACCAGATATAATCGCACCAGCGTGCCCCATGCGTTTCCCTGGAGGTGCCGTTACTCCGGCGATAAATGCAGCCACTGGCTTGCTCATATTATCTTTAATCCAAGCGGCACAATCTTCTTCATCACTACCACCTATCTCACCGCACATGATTACGGCTTCAGTATCCGGATCGTCATTAAACCAACGCATAACATCCAGGTGCTTGGCGCCATTCACCGGATCGCCACCTATTCCAATACAAGATGATTGACCAAGGCCCAATACCGTTAATTGATGCACGACCTCATAGGTAAGAGTACCTGATCGGGATATCACTCCAATTGGGCCTTTTTTATGAATATAACCAGGCATGATGCCAATTTTAATTTCGTCTGGTGTAATCACTCCAGGGCAATTTGGACCGATCAACTTGGTATTGCTGTTCAGTTTGTTCATACGGTCGCGAGTTTTAATCATATCTCGCACCGGAATGCCTTCGGTAATACAAATCACCACATCGATTTCAGCATCAACCGCCTCGTCGATCGCGGCAGCAGCAAACCTTGGAGGCACATAGATAACCGAAACATTTGCGCCGGTTTCGCTTTTGGCTTCAGCGACCGTATCAAATACTGGGACACCTTCAACATTCTGCCCTGCCTTACCGGGTGTCACGCCCGCTACAAAACAGTCTTTGCCATATGCATAATCCAAACATTGCGTAGTGTGGAAAGTACCAGTGTTACCAGTAATACCCTGGGTAATTACCCGCGAATCTTTATTTATTAAAATAGACATGGTTAATTCCTCTGGCCTCTCAAACTTTTGTCGCAGCGACTATTTTTTCGGCCGCATCCGCCATACTTCCCGCGGTGACCAGATCAATTCCGGACGTTGCTAAAATTTCGCGCCCTCTTTCTACGTTCGTGCCTTCAAGTCGCACCACTAACGGTACAGACAAATTTACTTCTTTAGCGGCAGCGACCAAACCTTCGGCTATTACGTCACAACGCATAATCCCGCCGAAAATATTTACCAAAATGCCTTCAACTTTTGGGTTATCCAGCATTATTTTAAATGCTTCGGTAACTTGCTCGGTTTTCGCACCACCACCAACATCCAAAAAGTTGGCGGGTTCACCACCATACAACTTAATGATATCCATTGTGGCCATGGCCAAACCTGCACCATTAACCAAACAGCCAATGTTGCCGTCGAGAGATATGTAGCTTAAATCCCAATTAGAAGCTGCGATTTCTGCAGGGTCTTCCTCATCCAGGTCTCGATACTCCAGAATCTCTGGCTGCCGAAATAACGCATTTGAATCAAAATTCAATTTAGCATCCAGTGCCAAGACTTGATCGTCACCAGTAACAATTAATGGGTTAATTTCTGCTAACGAACAATCCGTGTCCCAGAATGCCTGATACAAACCCTGTAAAAAGGAAACAGCTTGATCTAGGCCAACCTCAGGGATACCAATCTTTGCTGCTACGTCTCTTGCATCTGAGTCTTGCAGACCATCGACTGGATCAATAGTGACTTTAAATATTTTCTCAGGTGTTTCTGAGGCAACCTGCTCGATTTCCATTCCGCCTTCCGAACTAGCCATCAAAACAACCTTCTGAGTCACACGATCGACAACCATGCCAACATACAACTCCTCTTTAATATCGGCACCTTCTTCAATATAGAGCCGCTGCACCAACTTCCCTTCCGGGCCAGTCTGGTGGGTAACCAAAGTCATACCCAAAATGGCATCTGCATATTCACGAACTTGCTCAATACTGGTAGCGACTTTTACACCGCCACCTTTACCTCGGCCACCCGCGTGGATTTGGGCTTTTACGACCCAGACTTGACCGCCAAGTTGTTCAGCCGCTTTAACCGCTTCATCAACACTAAAACAAGCAACGCCGCGGGGCGTCGCTACGCCGTATTTCCTCAGGATTTCTTTACCCTGATACTCATGTACATTCATAGGGAGGACCCTTGCTAATTGGCAGGAATTTTCGTCAGATAGTTACGCGACTCAGTAGCTAATCGGTAACTACAAAGATGCGTGATTTTGGAGGCGTATCTTACCTATGCCCGAAGGCAAATTAAAGTCGGAATGTAGATAAATTGAGTTTAGCCGACAATTTTACGCACCTAGTGGGTAAGTGCGTAAACCATGTAGTTAACGCCTAAACGAAATGCATCCGTCGCTGGGCCTATTGGAGTGCCAGGAAGATCGAACCAGTCCCAAAAATTAGCCAGATCATTATTATGTCCAGCCACCATAACTACATCGCCAGCATCGTTAAATAGTGCGTAGTACGTTGTATACCCACCAGACACATAATCGTCCATAGCATGTAGATCATCGAGTTCGTACTGAGCTCTAAAAATGGGATGACCAATATCAAGAGCAACCCAGCTTTTATTTGGAAACGCGCGCTGTACCTGACCTTGCATATTTGCGAGCTGTTGAGGGCCATCAAAGTCATCTAGTAAAACGAACCCGCCGCGATTAACATACTCTCTAAGGTTTTCCACCTCTTGCTCTGAGAGTTCCATTTCGCCGGGTTCGGATACATACGCAAAGGGGTAGTCGAATACATTCTCGTCACCAAGCTCAATCCACAAATACGACATCCGGTCTATATCAATACCCGTAGCCTCCTGAATAAATTGATTCAAATTTTGATCAGAGCTTGGGTAATTATGAGCCCAACCATAGCCTCCTACCCAACCGTTATTCCCGAACTTCCAACGTGCTACGACAATTTCCGTACTTGGTGGATTATTCTGCTCGGTATTCCAACGCCCCCCTCTACCAAAACGCT
>DNHK01000317.1 GCA_003485905.1 Gammaproteobacteria bacterium
CAAAGAAGATTTTGGTGACGATATCAATGGGATCGTAAAACATCTTATCGAGCACGCTGACCCGCCATTATCTGAGCTGCTAAAACAACCGTTTTACCGGTATGATCATGCTTATGACTGGAGTTTAAACAAGCCATAAGCCTTTTGAGAATACGCGGTGAATTATCATTTAACGCTGGTCTCTCGGCGCGCGTGCCATGATAAGCCCATAAAATGCAACACTAACTTCTATGGAGAATTAAGCTAATGTCTACCGACCAACAAAAGTTAAATGCCGCTCGCGCCGCTATAGAGTATGTCGAATGGGGCTGGGTTGTTGGTGTCGGTACTGGCTCAACGGCAAATCACTTCATCGATATGCTCGCAGAACTCAAGGGGAATATTGATGGCGCAGTAGCCAGCTCAGAAGCATCCGCACAGCGCTTAACCAAGCATGGAATTAGGGTTCTCAGCCTGGATCAAACTGGAGATTTGCCACTGTATGTAGACGGGGCAGACGAAGCAACTAAGCACCTACATCTTATAAAAGGGGGAGGTGCAGCGCTAACCAGAGAAAAAATTGTCGCTGCGGCCAGCAAGCACTTTGTGTGTATAGCGGATTCTTCAAAGCTCGTACCGATCCTCGGTAAATTTCCATTGCCTATTGAAGTTATTCCGATGGCTCGTTCTTACGTTGCGCGTCAGCTAATCAAACTCGGTGGCCGGCCGGTTTATCGCGATGCTTGTGTTACCGACAATGGAAACGATATTCTGGACATCCATGATCTGGATATTTCCAATCCTGTGGAGATAGAAACAAAAATTAATCAAATTGTTGGGGTCGTTACTAACGGATTATTTGCTGCGAGACCCGCAAACACACTCATTTTAGGCCAAGACACCGGGGTACAGAAAATTACCTAGTGGCTATCAAGCCCAAAAGAGATTAAATTCAAAATTATGCCTTCCCAGTATTCTGATATGAAGTGCCGCACTTGCGCATCAAACTTTGCGGCAGAAACTGCGCCTAGGGATATCGAAACTTTGATTGGCATAATATTGCCATTAAAAAAATATCGCTGCCGAGGGTGCTATACGCGTAGTTGGCACACTGACAGAAAGTTACTCCGAACACCACGCGTGATTTTTTGGATCCCATTCTGGACATTTTTTATCTACGGATTAGTTAAAGGTATTACCAACGAATCATACGAAATTGCGGAAACAACCGTTACTGGGAGAGGGCTAGCGACCAACGAAAATGCTGCACCGAATCTTGAAAGCCCCACCGTATCAGGACCGCTGAAGTCCTTTGGCGAAATACTCGAAAATGCAGATGCGAACAGGTCGCCGACAATCACGGTAACCGCAATAGAAACTGAAACTAGCGGCACGCTCGTGACGGATGTGACAGATGCTCTTGCTGCCGAGCCTGTAGAACTTTTACCTGAAAGCATTAGCATTAGGGCTGCCGATGCACCTGATACAGCAGAAAAAATTGAAGAATTAGCTGCCGAATCGACCTTACTTGTACCAAAAACCACAACCCAATTAGCAGAGACAACTGCCGCACCAGTTGACGAAGCCACGTCCGATAACACGATCGAACCAGTCTCAACTGCTAAAATCACGGTAGCCGTAGCGGCTGATGATCAGCAACAAAATTCATCTTCGATAACAAACCAAGAAGAGATTAATAGCGGCCGAGAAGAGCTTTGGATATTCGAGCAGGAGGCCGAACTTTTTACTTTGCAAATTGGGAGCTACAAGTCGCTAGATTCCCCTGAATCAGCTGCTTCTGCTTTAGCACTAAGTACTGACCCTCTTTTAAAGCATCAACAAAGCAGCGATGGGAAATGGTACTACCTGCTGTACGGAGCATATAAGACTGCCAAATTGGCCGAAGCAGCGTCAGAAACCTTAAACCTCACAGAGCCATGGATTAGAAGTTTTGAAAATCTTCAAAAAAGCCGGTGTAAAACAGTTGAAGCCAACTCTGAAGAAGCATCGTATTGCACACCAAAGTAGTCGCGGCTTCTCGCTTAAGAAACTCTTAGGGACATAGCACTCCCTTATTAACCGAATTATGCCGAATCCGGCTGTTGTGGATTATCTTGCAACGCGCCTGACATTATCTGCTTAAACGCATTATACGAAGGCATTTTTCGAAATTGATCGCGACGATTGTCTACCAAACCATAGCCAGGATTGACTAGTTGCCACCAGTACACCCGCTCGACCCACCCCGAGTGCCAGGCAATTTGGTAGTACAGCTTTAAATACTCAGCCTGAGTTACCTCGTCGACAGTGCGTGAAGGGTGTCCAGAGTTTGGTGTATACGGCTTAGTATCCAGTAACGGCCAATTGGTTTCAGTAATCCAAAGTTCATCAGAACACCTGTTTCCAAGATTTGCTATTGCTTTAAATAGACGTAGTTTATTTTCTAAATTAAAAACACCGAATTGTGTATTCCACGGCGAATGGCGTCTATTTACATACAACTCAGCCGCTACTGCATCTAAGTGGTAATCAGCAAAGTTGAAGGCTGTTCGCCAGGCGGGTAAGGGCTCAAAATCAATAACGGACGAGCCGAGGATCTTAAGTTCGCTCGACCTAAACTCCTCCGCAACGGCTTGTAGCTCTAGATAATCCCGCGTACTACTGCAACCCCACTTAGTGCGGTTAACAGCGTTGGCAATCCATACCGCTTCGCAATTATCACTATCTTTAATACCTTCAAATATTTCTTTTAGCTGGCGCTTCCAGGTTGCTCCGTTCTGCACCGAATCACGGTTCTGGAGGATATTGACCACAAAGCGGCAACCATCAAACTTCTGCATCCAACGGACATAATCGCCTACTCGGTGCGACTCCCAACAGGGAATTCGAACCAGTAGGTTTTTTACTCCAAGTTCTGACACCATTTCTACCAATTGCTGGTCATGACCAGGACACGGTGAAACACTCAAACCGACGAATTTCTCCGCTGAAAGACCTCTATCCTGTTTTTTTAAGCTGATGTACTTAAGCAGTAAAGGCAGCGCGCCGGCGACAGCGGTGCCTGAGACCTTGGCATACTCCACCAGCTGGCCAAGACCAACTCGAGATTTACTTTCCGCTTGCAGCTTATGTGGCTGGCAAGAATACGGATCCCACCAATCTGGCGGCGGCTCAAACATGAATATCGTACCGAAGAATCACAGGCCGGCAGCGATTAAATAGAATTCTATATCCGTGTGTTTTTTTGCTATAGATTGTCATCGTCCAAGGATAATATAGGCAGACGGTCAAACGTACCAGCTGCTACCAATGCTCGAAGAAACCGACCACGCCTGCCCCTACTGCGGCGAATCATTAAGTTTGCTAGTAGATATTTCAACCGGTGATCAAAGCTATGTCGAAGATTGCCAGGTCTGCTGTCGACCAATTGAGTTTTCTCTGCGCACATGGCTTGAGGATGGAAATATAAGTTATCAGCTTAGCCTAAAAACCGATAACGATTAATTTCTGATGAACAAGATATCTCTGACTTGATGTCCTAACCGCTCACCACGAGCTTCGTACTTGGTTAACGGTCGCCACTCTGGTCTAGAGGCAAATGCTTGCACAGTATTCGTAAAGTTTGAATTTGTACTCAATAATTCTAGCACTTCATCAGCATAAGGCTCCCAATCAGTTGCAATATGCAACTCACCTTTAGACTTCAATACTCGAGACAACGTATCTAAAAAGTGGCTATTAATAAGTCGACGCTTATTATGACGTTTTTTATGCCATGGATCCGGGAAAAAAATTTGTACCCGTGAAAGCGAAGCTTCCGTAAGTTGCTGCTCGAACACCTCAACGGCATCATCTAAAGATACCCGGACATTGGTTAGCTCCCTCTGCTGAACTTGAACAAGCAAACTACCGACACCTGGTTGGTAAACCTCAATACCTAAGAAATTCGTTTCAGGCGCTGCTTCCGCCATATTTGCTAATGACTGCCCATTTCCAAAACCGATTTCACAAACAACAGGATTACCGTTTTCAAATACATTCGTGAAATCCAGTTCTCCGTCTTCCAAAGACACGCCAAACAATGGAATCTGTCGATTTAACGCTCGCCGCTGTCCCGGAGTAATACGTCCTTCACGACGCACAAAGCTGCGTATTGGTCGATGTTGTTTATTAGTAGCGTCTGACACAAACTAATCCGGCTAGGACAAAGCGCAGGATTCTATCACTTCAGCCAAACTTGAGCATTTCAAAAGGAAACTCTGCGGGAATTAATCAACAATATTTTTATCATTAACGAAGCGCTACACTTGATTTCAACGTGCGCTTGTAATAGTTTTCGACTCAACGAAATCGAAGAGAACATCTAATGACATATGTAGTTACCGACGATTGCATTCGCTGCAAATTAACTGATTGTGTTGAAGTTTGCCCTGTGGATTGTTTCCACGAAGGACCTAACATGCTCGTGATCGATCCGGATGAATGCATCGACTGCTCGCTTTGCGAACCCGAATGCCCAGTCGAAGCCATTTATTCTGAGGATGAGCTGCCTGATGGCAAAGAGGCGTTTCTAGAGCTTAATGCCGAGCTTGCGGCCGGGTGGCCTGTGATTAATGAGTCACAAGATCCTCCTGCCGATTGGGAAGACTGGAAGGAAAAAGAAGGAAAGCTCGAACATTTGGAACGATAAAAGTTAACGTTCAAATAGAAGGCGGCTGTCATTACAGTGGCAGACGCCTTTAACATTAGCCTCTAGCTAACAGACCAACAAGAAGAGTAATTTCTTCGCTTTAGCTTTCAATCATTGACTCTCCTAATTCTTTTTTCCACGCATTAATCGCAAAATATTTGAAGGGCTAGATTCTTAATTCGCGTGTTAATGCTTCAGCGACATAATCTATGTTGTCACTGGTCAATCCCGCCACATTAATCCGGCCACCCGGAATTAAATAAACTGAACAATCTTGCCGCAACCGGGATATCTGTTCTGGATTTAACGGAAAAATCGAAAACATACCCCGCTGTTCGGCAATATAATTGTATCGGCTATCTGCCAAATGCTTTTCTAGCTGTCTAGCCAAGAAGTTACGCATTGTCATCATTCGATTTCGGGCAGCCTCCAACTCGGAGTGCCAGAGCGTTTTTAACTTGTCGTTTTGAAGTATTTCAACAACCAGCGCTGCACCATGATCGGCAGCCATAAAGTACAGGCCCCTAGTTACTTCTAGCAATTGCTCTTTCAGCGTGCTGGCAGCTTCTGCTTCCAATTCAGACACCATTGTCAACATACCTGCGCGCTCTCGATAAATACCAAACGACTTGGATGAAGTACTAGCAACTATCATTTCGGGGACTGCCTCTAATAATTGACGGAGGCCGGCCACATCTTGCTCGTACCCTTCAGCAAAACCTTGATAGGCAACATCTACAAACGGAATTAGTCCCTTTTTATTACATATTCTAGCCAATTCAGTCCAATCCTCACCATTCAGGTCCTGTCCAGTCGGGTTATGGCAACAAGCGTGGAGCAGAATTACATCACCGGCGCAGGCCTCGTTTTCGAATTTTGAATACATCGCCTCACGCTGTATATCTCCCTCGCCAATTTGGTAGTACGGATATCTCAACACTTCCAACCTTGCCGCAGACATAACAAGCAAATGGTGTGACCAGGTTGGTGCTGACACCCAAATGCGGCCATTGGGCGATAATCGTTTAACTAAATCTGCTGCTGCCCGCAAAGCCGGACCACCGCCTGGTGTTTGTACACTTACCAAGGACCTAGAATGTCCCGCGCCAAACAAATCGTTTTCAATCAGACTACAGTAATCTGTATTACCCGCTGGCGTTAAATACTCTTTTGAGGCAGCATTTTCGGTCAATTTTTGCTCCGCGAGATGCACAGCCTTCATTATTGGAGACTTACCATTTTCATCACGATAAACGCCAACGCCTAGATCAACTTTAAAGGTATTCGGGTCTTGTCGGAATTGCTCCATTATTACGTCAATGGGGTCTTCCGGCAGTGTGCTTAGATTTTCAAACATAAACCATCCAAAAAGATACAGTAATCAATCTAGGGTCTACCAGGCGGTAAACGCTTTATTAGTTATAAATATCAAAGATTAATTGAACTTATTTAAATAAATTAATGAACTACTGGTAAAAACTGATACTTGTTTAGCGAATAACTTGATAGAATTTGAATCCATATGCATGAAAAGCATAAGATTTCTAAGAAAACGTATCGAAAACTTGGGTAGAGTGAAAACTATTATGAACACAAATTATACTAAAAAAATTAAACACTTGATTTCCGGTGCTATCGGAATGGTCTTAATTGCCTCAATAGCCCCAGCGTCAGCACAAATCTACAAAGACGTTACAAGATTGGGTACCAGCCAAGCAATATGCACACCTGGGATCGAGTCGGCTGGTGAGTTACAGGCCTTTTTTGCGAATAACCCACAAGCTGTTCAGAATATCTTAGCCAGTGCCGGTTGGTCTGGAAATGCTCAGGACTTAATGGACGCAGTCGCCGCAGGTGAGTTTACCGAAAAACTTTATGCCCCAGGTACAGAATTTGAATGGATGTCTGCACGTCAAGGTAGCGGAAGCCCAGCTGAAGTTGCTTTGCCGTACCGACGTTGGGCTGGTAGTGAATCTTTTGCTGGTTTTGAAGTCAATGTGGTCTCAAACTGCGAACAACATCAAATAGTAATACCTAATGCTTGCTGTAACGTATCTTTAATTGGGTCTACACCAGTAGCGGTTGGCCAACCAAGCCTTACCACATCAGTATCAGGTGACACTTTAACCGTGTGCTCAGATGAAGGTGCTGCATTGAAATTGGTATATCCGTCTGGCCAGACTCAAACATTAGCTCTTGATGGGAACGGCTGCTGGAGTGGAGATCTTCCGTCTGGTTCTTACTCACTGGAAGCAGAAGCTCCCGGGCAATGTGGAACTGGAATGGCTAGAGCTTCTGCCACTATTGCCGCAGCACCGATGGCACCAGCTCCCGAGCTTGGCCTGATTCCGTATATTGGCGCATTCTACGGTACAGAAACCCGCATGCGCTATGAAGAAGCTTGGGATATGGACATGCGTGACTCATCCGGCGTAGCTGGAATAAGGGCTGGTATTCTTAGTCCTATTAGCGAAACTTTAAGCCTATTTGTACAAGGTGGATACATTAACCGCAACGGTATAAACGAAGGCAACATTTATCCCGAAGATAATTTATTCCTAGACATCGGTCTTGAAAAAAGCATCGGTGGTAGCGGCTTCGTTGGCGGCGGCGTAGGGGTATGGAATATAGATGATGGAGATTTCGATGATGGGTCAATCTTTGTCCACGGTGGGTCAAATATAGGAAACACACCGTTGCAATGGTTTATCGAAGGTCGCTCATTTTTTGACGATATTGAAGACAATAAAATGTTATCTGCCGGAGTTAGATACTTATTTAAGTAATCTCTTCGTGTAGTTAATACTAAATCGTTGATAAAAACGGTGCTGTAATAGGCGCCGTTTTTTTTGCCCGCATAAACCTATACCGTTATTTTCACTACTCCTTAATCCCAATCAAGGGATTTTGATACCGATTATGAACAAGTTAAGCATCGCCCCACCGCTTGGAAGGATGGATCTACTTACGATGGCAGAAGCCAGTCAACTGGTGAAGTCCGCAAATGGTCATTTGGCTCCGCTACTACGTGATTGTGCATTAGCTGTATTAAGTTGTGGTTCACACGCTGACGATGCAAACGATCTTCTGGCATCAAATCAGAACTTTAAGCTAGAAGTAGTCGGAAACGGGCCACTTATAAGTTTCTTACTTACAAGTCCTCCCCCACAAGCCTTTGTTGACGGGGAGATCATTGAGGGGATTCGCGAACATCTCTATGCCGTATTGAGAGACATAATTTATGTTAGCGATAAACTCACTCACTGGCGTACAAGGGGTGATTCTGCGTCAGATATCACATTTCGCATTCTCCGGAATACCAAATTGCTTGATGAGCAACCATCTTCTCCGCTTGCTGTATGTTGGGGAGGACATGCTATTAGTG
This sequence comes from Gammaproteobacteria bacterium, assembly GCA_003485905.1. GTDB lineage: Bacteria > Pseudomonadota > Gammaproteobacteria > Arenicellales > Arenicellaceae > UBA10349. The sequence goes on from DNHK01000317.1 coordinate 8,055, forward strand.
AGCATGAATATGACTACACAAAGGAAGTGGGCTATCAATTAGGCCTTCGGGGTTTCGATATTTGTACCGGTTGCGGCACCGGCGCAATGAAGGGTCCAATGAAAGGAGCGGCGATCGCACATGCCAAGCAGCGCCGGCGGCTAAGCCGATATATCGGCATATCGGAACCAGGAATTATCGCTGCAGAATCGCCTAACGCGATAGTGAATAATTTAGTCGTAATGCCCGATATCGAAAAGCGACTGGAATCATTTGTCCGACTGGCTCATGGAATCGTAGTCTTTCCTGGTGGAGTTGGTACTGCCGAAGAAGTTCTGTACCTGCTTTGCATACTGCTAAATGAAAAAAACCGTGATCAACTACCACCAGTACTATTGACAGGACCCGAGTCGGCCCGAGCATACTTTGAGTCATTGGAACACTTCATTGTTGACGCCCTTGGCGAAAAAGCAAAGTCATACTATAAGCTAATCATTGGTGACCCTGCCGCAGCAGTACGATATCTAGCGCAGAACGTTATTGAAAACCCACGACCGTTTAACTGGGACATTGAAATACAGAAAGAACTGCAAATCGAGTTCTACCCTTCGCACGATAATGTAGCCAAACTCAAATTATCTAGATCTTTGACTACTGCTCAACTCGCGATTAATTTACGACAAGTATTCTCAGCTATAGTCGCTGGCAACGTAAAGCCCTCGGTGATACGTTCGATTCAATCGAACGGAAGATTCAAGATCCATGGTGACGCTGATATAATGATGAGTCTGGATACATTGCTGGCTCAATTCATAAAGCAGGGCCGCATGAAAGTATCAGGCCAATATGAACCCCGCTACGAAATAGTCTAGTTCAGTTTTTCAAACCCACTAATCGGCTATAACACTACCAAGCCAGCGCTCAACCTGCTCCTTTGGGATGTCTTTGCGCTTCGCATAATCCTCAATCTGGTCTTCCTGTAGCCGGGTAACTGCGAAATATCGACTATCCGGGTGAGAAAAATACCAGCCACTGACTGCCGCCGTGGGCAACATCGAAAAGCTCTCGGTAATTGAAATGCCTACATTCTGATCCGGCCGCAGAAGCTCCCATAACGTAGCTTTTTCAGTATGATCCGGGCATGCAGGATAACCAGGTGCAGGACGGATGCCTTTATAGCGCTCTTTTATAAGATCTTCATTTTCTAATTCTTCTTCAGCCGCATAAGCCCAATATTCCTTGCGTACTTTTTCGTGCAGAAGCTCAGCAAAAGCCTCCGCCAATCGATCCGCTAATGCCTTTAACATAATCGACTGATAGTCATCATGATCAGCTTCGAATTCTTCGAGCTTCGACTCAATACCCTCGCCAGCCGTACAGGCAAATGCTCCAATATAGTCCGGCTTACCGGTCCCTTTGGGTGCAATATAATCGGATAAACAATAGTTAAATTGATTTCCTTTCTTTTGGTCCTGCTGGCGCAAATGATGCAGCACGGTAAGCGTTTCACTCCGATCATCGTCACAGTAAAGCTCGATATCATCATCAATACTATTGGCTGGATAAAACCCGATGACTGCGTTGGCAGTTAACCAATTTTCATCAATAATCTTATCGAGCATCTGCGTAGCATCTGCATGCAGTTTCCGAGCTTCTTCACCAACGACTTCGTCGTTAAGAATTCGTGGGTACTTCCCTGCCAACTCCCAGGCTATAAAAAATGGTGTCCAATCTATTAGATCGCGCAGTTCTTCTAACGGATATTTCTTGAAAACCTGAACGCCCAGTTTTTTAGGTTTTTGAGGCTGGAAACTTACCCAATCAATATCAGGCCTATTTTCTCGTGCTGCAATCAGCGATATTGATTTCCTGACATTTTTAGTGCTCGCGCGGCGCTGCCGAACGTGTTCATACTCATCCTTAATGCCAGCAATATAATCGCCCTTAGTTTCAGGAGTCAGCAATTGCTGCGCTACGCCTACTGCTCGCGATGCATCCGTAACATGAATAACCTGATCATTATTATAGTATGGCTCGATCTTCAGCGCGGTATGTAGCCGAGAGGTCGTCGCTCCCCCAATCATCAATGGAAGCTTAAAATCCTGGCGCTGCATCTCCTTCGCCACGTGTACCATTTCATCAAGCGACGGGGTTATGAGACCCGAAAGGCCAATAATATCGCAACCCTTTTCTTTAGCCGTTTTCAAGATTTGCTCAGCGGGAACCATCACCCCAAGATCAATAACCTCAAAGTTATTGCACTGAAGAACGACGCCGACGATATTTTTACCAATATCATGTACGTCGCCTTTAACCGTTGCCATAAGAATCTTACCGTTCGATTGCTGTTCTCCGCCTTGCTTGTCCGCTTCAATATATGGCAGCAGCCAAGCCACCGCTTTTTTCATTACGCGCGCAGACTTTACAACTTGCGGTAAGAACATCTTACCCGCACCAAACAAATCACCAACAACGTTCATACCGTCCATTAATGGGCCTTCAATCACTTGAATAGGTCGATCAACCGTAAGCCGGGCCTGCTCCGTATCCTCCTCAATAAAATCGGCGATACCCTTCACTAATGCATGAGAAAGCCGCTTCTCCACGGCCCAACCGCGCCACTCCAAGTCTGCCGTATTATCAACCTCAACTCCGTCACTTCGATAATCATCTGCTACTGCCAGCAACTCCTCGGTTGCCCCCGAATAAGTATTGAGAATAACCGCCTCAACTTTCGTGCGAAGTTCATCCGGCAGGTCATCATATACTGCCAGCTGCCCAGCATTGACTATCCCCATATCCATACCCGCTTGAATAGCGTGATATAGAAATACAGAGTGAATAGCCTCGCGAAGCGTGTCATTTCCGCGAAACGAAAAGCTTACATTCGACACGCCACCTGAAACTTTGACGTAAGGAAGCCGTCGCTTTATTTCACGGGTAGCCTCAATAAAATCAACAGCGTAATTGTTATGTTCGTCAATACCCGTCGCAACAGCAAAAATATTGGGATCAAAAATAATATCTTCAGGTGCGAACCCAACGTCCTCGACAAGTATTTTATAAGCGCGCTCACAAATTTCTACCTTACGTGCTTGCGTATCCGCCTGCCCCACTTCGTCGAAGGCCATAACAACAACAGCCGCACCATAGCGCCTGACCAATTTGGCCTGTCGAATGAAAGACTCTTCCCCTTCCTTCAGAGAGATCGAGTTAACAATACCTTTGCCTTGCAGGCATTTGAGGCCAGCCTCGATCACTTCCCACTTCGAAGAATCTATCATCACCGGGACTCTTGCGATGTCGGGCTCAGCAGCCATTAGATTGAGAAACGTCACCATTACGTCCTGTGATTCGATCAGGCCTTCGTCCATATTGACATCAATAATTTGTGCGCCGTTTGCGACTTGTTCGCGCGCCACCTCTAAAGCCGCTTCGTAATCTTCTTCCTTAATGAGTCTTCGGAATTTGGCGGACCCAGTAACATTGGTTCGTTCACCCGCATTAACGAATAAACTCTGGTCACCAATATGAAAAGGCTCCAAACCTGAGAGCCGCATTTCCCGTCGAATCTTATTGCTCATTTAGTTCTCTCGACCGACGGTATCTCTCGTGGCGCAATATCTGCGACGGAGTTTGCGATTGCTTCAATATGCTTGGGTGTAGAACCACAACAGCCACCTACAATATTCAAAAATCCGCTACTTGCCCACTCTTCGATATGTTCAGCCATTTCATCGGGAGTCATGCCGTACTCACCAATTTCATTTGGCAGCCCTGCATTTGGATGCGCGGAAACAGGTGTTTCAGATACCCGTGACAGCTCTTGAACGTATTGGCGCAAATCATCAGGTCCAAGAGCACAGTTTAGACCGATACTTAATGGGTTCGCGTGCCTTAAACTATTGTAAAAGGCCTCTGTCACTTGCCCGCTTAACGTTCTACCACTCTGATCGGTGATGGTGCCTGAAATCATTATCGGCAATTCCATACTGTGCTCGTCAAAATGTCGCTTAGTGGCGAATATTGCGGCTTTTGCATTCAGTGTGTCGAAAACCGTTTCCAATAAAATGATATCTGCGCCACCATCGATCAAGCCCGTGAGTGCAACCCCATAATCTTCGACCAATTGATCAAAAGTAATGGCCCTTGCACCGGGATCATTCACATCGACGGATACCGATGCTGTTTTCTGATTTGGCCCCAACACACCGGCAACGAATCGGGGCTTCTTATCGGTAGTAAATTCATCAGCTGCGGCTCTCGCGATCTTGGCGGCTTCATAATTTATCTCATAAGCGAAGTCGGATAGTTCATAACGATCTAAATCGCTAGGCGTAGCATTAAAACTGTTGGTCTCTAATATATCCGCGCCAGCTTCTAGATAAGCCAGATGTATGCCTAAAATTATCTTTGGTTGAGTGAGCACCAACAAATCATTCATACCCCGCAACAATATATGCCAATCTTTAAAGCGGTCGCCTCGATACTCTTCTTCCTCGAGTTTTGCTTCTTGAATCATGGTGCCCATGGCGCCATCAAGAACCAGTATATTATCGGCTAACGCAGCCCTTAATCGCTCAGTACGACTCACTTTACAGCCTTCGCCTTACCCTTAAGAAAACAAATAAAGAACATCTAAATAAGCTCGAGGCGCTTACAAATTTCAATCGTAGGGCTTGCTTTATTCAGCGTGTAAAAGTGAATACCTGGCGCCCCACCTTCCAGCAAACAATCACACAAAGTCGTAATCACTTCAGCGCCAAAATCTTGCAGGGAATCAGCATCATGCTGATATTGCTCAAGGCGACTTCGCAGCCAGCGCGGGATTTCAGCACCGCACATATCCGAAAAACGAGCAAGTTGAACAAAGTTTGTGATGGGCATAATCCCGGGCACAATTGGTACTTCGATATTCGCTAGCATCGCGCTATCAACCAGCGCAAAGTAAGCATCGGCATTGAAAAAATACTGTGTAATCGCTGAATGCGCACCAGCGTCAACTTTGCGCTTGAAATTAGCAAGATCTGTGGCGGGATCCGATGACTCTGGATGATATTCGGGGTAAGCCGCAACCTCGATTAAAAATCTATCTCCCATCTCAGCACGGATGAACTCAACTAACTCATTTGCATACGCAAAATCACCTAATTCCACCATTCCCGATGGGCGATCACCGCGTAGGGCTACTAATCGTTTTACCCCAATAGCGCTGTACCCTTCAAGCAGCTCACGAATACTTTTTTTTGAAGCGCCTATGCAGGATATGTGTGGCGCCGCATCCCCACCGGCATCGATAATACTTTTCACCGCATCATATGTGCCTTCACGTGTACTACCACCGGCACCGAAAGTTACAGAATAAAAGGACGGTGCCAAGGCGTCTAATTCGCTTCGAGCGTCGTTTAAGTTTGCAACGCCCTGCTCGGTTTTAGGCGGGAAAAACTCTAAGCTTATTTCGGGTTTATTTGTCATCTCGAGACCTATGTGCAAAAACGCTAAGGAAAAATTGGCAGCAGCGGGCCTCTATCGACCCGCTACATCCCACATTCATTTAGTATCGATAATGCTCAGGTTTATATGGGCCCTCAACTTTAACGTTAATGTAGTCCGCCTGCTCCTGCGTAAGAACCGTCAACTTTGCACCAATTTTTTCCAAATGCAGTCTCGCAACTTTCTCATCAAGATGCTTTGGAAGCACATAGACGTCATTCTCATATTTGCCTGGATTATTGAAAATCTCCATTTGAGCCAATGTTTGATTTGTAAACGAATTCGACATTACGAAGCTCGGGTGACCAGTACCACAACCAAGGTTAACCAGACGGCCTTGCGCAAGTAAAATGATGCGCTTCCCGTCGGGGAATATCACATGATCAACTTGGTCTTTGATATTCTCCCATTCGCATTTCTCCAAACCAGCTACGTCAATTTCGTTGTCAAAATGGCCAATATTACAAACAATAGCCTGATCCTTCATTTTTGCCATATGATCATGAGTAATGATGTTGAAATTACCCGTGGTGGTAACGAATATGTCTGCTTCGCCAACTACGTCATCCATTGTTACCACTTGAAAGCCTTCCATCGCGGCTTGAAGTGCGCATATAGGGTCGATCTCCGTAATCTTAACAATTGCGCCCAAGGCTGCCAGTGACTGCGCAGAGCCCTTGCCTACGTCACCATAACCGGCCACAACAGCAACTTTACCAGCGATCATCACGTCGGTAGCACGTTTAATTCCATCGACTAGCGACTCTCGGCAACCGTACAAATTGTCAAACTTGGACTTAGTCACTGAATCATTCACATTGATTGCAGGAAAAGGCAATTCTCCACGATCGCGCATTTGATATAAGCGAGCCACACCAGTTGTAGTTTCTTCGGTAACCCCCTTAATTCCAGCCAAGCGTTTTGAATACCAGCTACCATCTTTCTCAAGCTGAGCCTTAATCGCCGCGTAAAGAAATGTTTCTTCTTCACTTTCAGGATTATCAAGCACGCTGAGGTCTTTTTCTGCCTTACTACCAAGAATAAGTAACAAGGTAGCGTCTCCACCATCATCAAGTATCATGTTTGGACCGGTATCACCGGGCCAATCAAAAATCCGGTGTGAATAGTCCCAGTATTCCTCCAGTGATTCACCCTTATAGGCAAATACGGGAATGTCCTGCGCAGCAATAGCTGCCGCAGCATGGTCTTGCGTAGAAAATATATTACACGATGCCCAACGGATTTCTGCACCTAAAGCCGCCAAGGTTTCAATCAATACGGCGGTTTGAATCGTCATATGCAAAGAGCCGGTAATCTTTGCTCCCTTTAAAGGTTGTTTGCTACGGTACTCTTCACGTGTAAATACCAAGCCAGGCATTTCAGTTTCGGCGATAGCAATTTCCTTGCGGCCAAATTCGGCAAGTCCAATATCCGCTACGTGATAATCAGTAAAATCAGAAGAAGGCGCTATATTTACGCTCATTTTTCAGCTCCAGTCGATGAAAAACGAGCGCCGTTCGAATCCGCAATATTATGCGGGCGAAAATTCGTTACTTGAGCCTGAGACCCTCTAATATCGAAATTACTTTATACGTAATCAGATAATAGCGTGAATCTTGCAGCGCTCCTCAAGCACGTTGTCGGGCGCGATTATACGGATTGATGAATCGCATTACCAGTGCGTAAGCACCGCTATTTTAAAGCGATAAATAAGCAGCTAAATAGGCCACACATACGGTATATGCTCATCAAACTAACGACAATTTAACTTACATGCTAAAAACCGCGTTGCTAATCGCGTCGTGTATACCTCTATTGTCAATCGCCTGCTTGGCGTTTTGCTTGCTACCAGTAAATGTTCCAGCCAAGCTTGCTGAAAGGCCCACACCCGGTAGTGTAGTGTCGCTGCAAGTATACACAGCGCTAACATCACCATTTGTGTCAGTTGGTGCCACGCTACCTGTATACGATGTTACGCCAGTACAAGTAAGCGTCCCTTCGGTAAACGGGGAGTCGGCAGAGATAGCAAACTGGCCATTGACTATTGGCCCTGCCGCCTGAAAGTCAGCATCAACCACCGTCGCCGTATTACCCGCTGAGTTCACATCCATTCTAAATGCTACTGTTTCAGTTTCGGTCACGGTTATCCCGGAGCCGGTAACTGTCACCGTAACCGTTTGAGTGCCGGTAAATGTTCCCGATATAGGATTAGTCTCTGGTTGTGCGGCGCCCCCGCCGGAAGAACTATCTCCGTCACTACCGCAAGCCGTAAGCAAAATAAACACTAAGCTCAAAATTCCTATTAAAGTTCTTTGCATTATTGGTGCCTGAAAATTCAATTCCACTGATTACTTAATTAGCTTGTGATTCGTCGACAAAATGTTTGATGAGTTTATCCAGTGCTCCCTCGACAACCTGTCGCTCATTACTATCCAACACCTTCAGTATATCCCGCTGAGCAGCTACTCGATTGGGTAGAATTTCTTCGTAGACATCCATACCAAGGCGAGTAATTTTATAAAAAACACTGCGCGCGTCGTCCGGATGTTCCTGTCGATCTGAATACCCTCTATTATGCAATTGACGCAAACCCCGGCTAACTTGCGCTTTATCATGCTTAGTCAATTCCACCATATCCGTTACCGTTGCAGGACTATGAAGCGCTAATTGACCCAATAACCACCACCCGATAAGGGTTAGGTCATAACGTCCAGCCAAATAACGTGTAGTCTTACGGCCCGACAGCAGATAAAGAACCCGAATCTTATAGGTCAGAAAATCTTGTATCGTGGCGTCGTCAGCTAGTATCGCTAGGTCATCGCTCATTGGGGTATCCATATAGCAAAGCAAGCACTCAGTTTAATTGATGTAGGAACCTAGAGCGACCTCTCCCGGCATCTACAACAATTTTTTATACTTTAATTTACCTAACTGGCCTCGCGCAGCACCTCAGCCTTATCCGTTCGTTCCCAAGTAAACTCCGATTCGGTACGACCAAAATGCCCATAAGCTGCACTCTTGCGATAAATTGGTCGCAATAAATCTAGCGTCTGAATAATTGCTTTCGGGCGCAAATCAAAGTGAGCGTCAACCAATTCTTCAATTTTTTCTTCGGCAATAGTCCCTGTTCCAAATGTGTTAACCATTAAGCTCACCGGGTCGGCCACTCCAATTGCATAAGCCACTTGAACTTCGCAGCGCTCTGCCAAACCAGCAGCAACAATATTCTTAGCAACATAAC
>DNHK01000017.1 GCA_003485905.1 Gammaproteobacteria bacterium
CCAATTCCTACACGCGCCGAAGTGACCGACGTTGCGAACGCCATTTATGAAGAAGTTGATGCAGTGATGTTATCCGGTGAAACAACCGTCGGTAAATATCCGGTGCGTTGCGTGGAGCAACTGGTAGAGATTGCAGAAATCACGGAAGCGATTCCCGGACTGTCTTTTAGCGACGACCTGATTTGTGACAATGATAAACAACATCTTGCTGTGACGGCTGTAAACCTAGCCGAATCACTGGGTGCCGCTGGCATTGTTGTCATCACACGTAGAGGTTACATGGCTGACTATGTCACCAACTGTCGTCCCAACAAGACCAGAATCTATGCTTTTACTAACGACTCCCAGACCCGAAGGCGTCTGATACTGAATAGGAACCTATCCGCTTTCAGAACTGCATTCAGTCGAGAGCCCGAAAAAACACTCCAAACCGCGTTTGACGTACTGCTAAACAGGGAAAACTTTTCAGCGGGCGATAAAGTTGTGGTGATCTCCGATGTATTGGAAGGTGTGGGCATCGAGGCGATTCAGATTCGCCATCTGTTACCGAAAGAGCCGGTCGTTGCAGAGGGATAACATCATACCCGTCATCATCTTGTATGCAGGGTTAGGCAAATATCTTGCCTGGATTAAGGATGTCCTTCGGGTCTAACGACTGTTTGAGCACCTTCATTAGGTTGATCTCGTCACTGTTTCTTGACCAACTCAAATACTCCTTTTTCTGCAGTCCAATACCATGTTCGGCCGAAACCGAACCTCCACGGGCAGGAAGACCGGCGTAGACCGTCTCATCAATCGCCTTTTTTGCCTCAATCGATGAATCGCCGTTGCCAACGATAATATGCAGGTTACCGTCGCCAAGATGGCCAAAAATCATGCAGCTATGATCTGGCCATCGTTCAGTTAATGACGCTTTCAGCTCCTCAACGTAGGATTCCATATGATTGAGTGACACACTGATATCGAACGCGAAAATAGGCGCATTCTGGGCCACCTGCCCTACGTCATCACGTATCGCCCACAAAGCATCTCTCTCGCCTTGGTTCTGAGCAATAACTGCATCAGCAATGAGTTCTTGTTCAAGCGCCTCGGTTAGGGCCGTCACAAATCTCTCCTGATCCGCGGTGATTGAACCACCCAACGCTTCCAGCAAAACGTAGTATTGATAGTTGTCGGGCAGTGGCGCTCTGCCTTCAGCAGGCGGTTGCGTGACTAGTTGGTAATAGTCCTGCCAGAGCACCTCGTAAGCGCTCAGGGTGCCACCAAGCGCTGAATCAATGTGATTTAGAAATTCTGTCACCTTTGTGAAATCGTCGATTGCAAGCAAAGCCATTTCTTGGCTGACCGGCAATGGGCGCATTCTTAATACCAGCCTTGTTACGACCCCAAGCGTTCCCTCCGAGCCAACAAACAGCTGTTTTAAGTCGTACCCGGTGTTGTTTTTGAGAATTTTGTTCATAGAGGAAATGATCGTGCCATCAGCCAACACAACTTCCATGCCAAGAATTTGGTCGCGCATCATACCGTACCGAATCACGCGGTTACCTCCGGCATTCGTTGATGCATTACCGCCTATGGTCGCGGTTCCCCTTGCGCCGAGGTCAAGTGGAAATAACATGCCCGCCTCGTCAGCCTTTTCCTGAACTGTTTGTAAAGGTACGCCGGCTTGCACTGTCATCGTTCGGCTTTGAACATCAATGTCCTCGATTGCATTCATTCGTTCAAGGCTTAGAGCAAGTTCCTGGTGATTGGACTGGGTCGCATCTACCAAACCGGTCAGGCCACCGTGGGGCACGACGGGTTGATCCATCTCGTGGCAGATTGCCAGGATTTGGGCAACCTCTTCTGTAGATTTAGGTCGCACAAGCGCAATGGGTAAGTTTGAGCCAGGGAAAAGTCTCTCGCTTAAGGCATCGCCACTGATAAGCCCACCAGCACTAACAACTTTAGATAGCTTTTCCAATAAACCACGCATAGGACTCTCCGCACTTCAATTTTCCAAAATACTATCACAGTCACGAAATCCTATCTGATCCCCCATTAATCGAGTAACGGTTCGCACACTTATAGATTGATCAGGTGAGTAATGCGATTTTTGCCTAGCGACACGACTGGTCGTTATTTCCACGTCTTGGTGATCCAACGACCATCAAAACTCAACGCTTTAGTCTCTCTGAGAGACACCGCGATATTGTTGGTAAAGCAACCCTCCGACAATCAACAACAGTCCAATATAGGTGGTAGAGTGAATACTCTCACCAAGGATCAAGTGTATTAGAACGAGAGAAATGAACGGGGAAATAAACACCAGGTTGCTAACGCGGCTTGTGTTTTCAGCCATTTTGAGTGCTTTCGACCAGAGCAAGAAAGCGATGGCCATTTCCGCAACTCCTATGTAAACCGCACCGATTAAATGGTTGGTTGAAGCCACGACGGGCGAAGAGAATATTAAGCAAGCGAAAAAAGACACGGGCAGAGCCACAACAAAATTTAGGCAAACTGCGACTGAAGGCTCCCGCTCATCGCGGACGTTAATAATCCAGTAGGTCGCCCAAATAAATGTTGAGAGAATCGCAAGTAGAAGCCCTAATCCGGCGCCCTCTCCGTCCGAAAACATTGCCCCAGCTCCAAAATTGTGTAGCGAAGGCCATTGTCCCTGCATCGCGATAACAACGACGCCGGCGTAGCAAACAAACGCGGCAATAAAATCCGCCCGAGTAATCCGCTGCCCTAAAAAAAATATCGAAAGGAAAGTCAGCACGATAGCCCAAGTGTAGTTGATAGGCTGAGCCACCTGAGCAGGTAACCTGTCGTAGGCGGCAAACAGGACAAGGTAATACAAAACAGGATTGATGCAGCCGGAAATTAGCGTGACTTTCCAGTGGCTAAAAAATTGTTTGTCGAGCGTGTGGATAATGCCTCGGAACCAGGCTAAGCCAAGAAGAATGAGCGTCGCGAATAAAGTAGCGTAAAAAACCAGCTGGAAGATATCTAAGTGCTTGAGTGCGAGTTTGAATGCCACACCCACTGTTGACCAGAGCAACACTGTTGCCAGACCGTATAAGTAAGCTTGGTTTTTTCTAGAAATAATAAAACCTGTCAGGGAAGTCATAAACCGCTGCTCTGCGGCACTACAGCGGTAGCTCTTGATTCATCATAAACGACATCTGCCTCAGTCCAAGTTCGACTCTTGCGAAATCTATATTTCTCAGATTTTAGAAGTAGTGAAATCTCTCGTTAGGAAACTGACATGATCCCTAAACAGCCCATCGACACAGCCTGAATACCGTCGGTATTCTTTACAAGTTACACGATAACTCAATAACTGAGACCCATAAAATAAAATTTAACTTTTATAATCAACTACTTAAATGAAACGGCATGATACTTGCTCCTTTAATCGTGCTGCCTGAGCATGAGTATAGAGATACTAGTCTCAAGCATTTTAAAAATTTCGATAACAAATTTTATCAGCTGAAAAGAGAAACATTCATGAAGAGCTCCTTACTTTATGCTTATAGCAAATATGCGACAAGCTGTTTTACTTTGATACTTGTTCTCATCGGTTCTGCGCAGGCGGCTCCGATTAACATCTTCAACACAGGCGTTGACGCTAATGGCGATGTGGTGACTGGGGGAACGGTCGGTGACGAGCACTACACGCTAATTTCAGATCCGAATGGCACAATCACGGGGATAAAGACTGCAACCGCAATCTCGGAAGGCTATCCAATCGGGCCTTGGCTTGGCGACAATTCACTTTCAAGCTGGATCGGACCTAACACAGACAATCTAGTTGGGCCCGGAGGAGTTTTTACTTATCAGACAACCTTTGATCTCAGCGGATTGGATCATACGACCGCTTCTATACTGGGCCGATGGGCTACTGATGATCAAGGCATTGACATTCTTATTAACGGAATCTCAACAGGTATTACAAATGCGAACGGTTTCGGGGCATTTACAGATTTCACAATTAACAGCGGCTTCATCGCAGGCTTAAACACGCTGGATTTTCAGGTCACGAATGGCCATGGTCCTACTGGATTGCGGGTTGAGATCACTAATGCTAATGCAGTGGCTGTTGACGAACCTTATGCTCTTGCGTTGCTTGGTCTAGGCTTACTCGGTCTTGGCATCAATCGCCATAAGAAAACATAACTCATTGGAAAGTTACTTTTAGCGGCTCTCAAGGGAGCCGTTTCTATTAAAGAGAGTATCGCACTGGAACTTATCATGCTGCTCTCAAGACATTGAAAATGGCAGGATAAATGTGTCGTTTGAAGAACGATTAATCCTTCCACTTTTTTATCTACACCATAGATTTTGCGCCGGTCAATTCAACTAGGGTTGTCATTTTAGGTGGTAATAAGTTTTAGTCTGAGCGTTGCTAAGTGACGTTGTCTGTCTCGTTGTTATCATTCTATCAGCATCTCCTATCAAGCCAACGATAAGCGGTCGCTGTCAAAAAATGTATTTTGCTACGTTTATGTGAGCGCGCTGTGAAAAATCGTAATTGTTCTCGGCCTTCAACCTTTTAGCCATGCCCATTCAAGAGTAGCTTTTGTGCTTATGAGTAAACTGAAAAGTTTGAAAACTAGCTCTCACTGCGATGCTAACTTCATATTTCTGAGTTACGCGTCAACCGCGCAAGATATAGTTCCGCGCTGCCGCTTTCCTTCAGCCGGCTTCGAGTGATCGAATAACGGCTTAAAAGGTTTGAAATAATATTTCTGCGGATACTAATCCTTCTTTTAGCCTGCGTTCAGTAAATAATACCCGTGAAAGCCGACTACATTGCGAATTAGAAATGGTGCCCGGGGCCGGGGTCGAACCGGCACCGCTCGAAAGCGACAAGATTTTAAGTCTTGCGTGTCTACCAATTTCACCACCCGGGCAATAGAGATGGATCGTGAAAGGCGCGTAGTTTAACTACCTCGGGACGGTTGCTCAATCGCTGAAGGCAAATCTTTCAGGATTATTGGGCCTATCCCCTGCTTTTGATGGTCGATGAGGCTATCTATGCTTGCGAAAGTGAGCCTGAGTCTTAACGTCCTTGTTGAATAATTTGATAAAATCGGCGAGGCCTCATCAGTTCCCGCTGTTGGTGAAAGCGCAAATTCGTGGGCTTTGTGTCCCGGAGGTCATGTGATGCAGACTGAATTAGTGCCAGTCTACTTAGCGAGATTAAGACACTAACCGGCCTCATTGACTTTCTACTTCTAGTCGCCGGCATAGAATTCAGCTTCAATCGTAGACATTGGTGAACGGTCTCTCCATAATCTAGTTGTGGCACATGCAGTGTCATAATCCTCCTCAAATCCGGTTGCAGCTGATACGTGTCTGATACTGAAATCTATACCCCAACCTCTGACGGGCGCCACCAGCGCAGTCGCGATAGTAAGCGAAAGATCGTGACCGCAATGCTTGAGTTAGTGCGCGCGGGGATTATCGCGCCGACTGCTGAGGAAGTTGCCGCGCGCGCAAATGTGGGCTTGCGGACAGTGTTTAGAAGGTTCAAGGACATG
>DNHK01000056.1 GCA_003485905.1 Gammaproteobacteria bacterium
GTCTTATCGGACAAAATTGACTGGTTCAATATCTGAGGGCTCAAAATTTAAGTTAGTCGACTGGTACTTGGAGTCAGATAAATTCCAATGGGTAAAAGGCGCTTCACCTGAATTGAGCGCGGCGAGGGCAGCATTAACAAAGACAAAGACAGAGACAGAGGCTGAAAGGTTGGCCCGCGAGCAGGCAGAGGCTGAGAGATTGAAATTGGCCGTTGCTGAGGCGTTAGAGAAACGTACTTTGGAACTCGCAGAGAAAGAGCGAGCTTTCGAAGGGCAATTGAAAGCGTTACAAGAGGCCCAAAATAGATTGGAGGAATTGGCGCTTATAGATCGCCAGTCGGATGTGGCTCAAAATCAAGGTCAGACTGCAGCCCAAGAACCTTTTATTGATGCGCGAGATAGAGTAGCTCTAATTATCGGTAATTCTTTCTACAATTCGCTACCGAAGTTGCAAAATCCCAGTAATGATGCTCAATCTATGCGTCGAGCTTTGATTGAATCAAATTTTGATACCACGGTATATGAAAACCTCGATTTGAAGGGAATGCAAGATGCGTTGAGAACTTTTGGTAATCGTCTTAATAAGGACACAGTAGGACTATTTTATTTTGCTGGTCATGGAATGGAGTTTGAAGGAGAGAATTATTTAGTACCAGTAAACGAGAACATTGTTAAGCCTTACGAATTAGCGACTGCGGCAATAAGTATGAAGCTTGTAACCAATACGCTGAAATACGCTGATAATGAGATGAGTTTGGTTATCGTTGATGCATGTAGGAATAGCGGACTGGGTGACTCTAGGGGAGTTGGGGATGGCTTTGCTGTAACGAGAGCGGCAGAAGGGATGTATATCGCTTTTTCAACAGCGCCTGGGATGGCGGCGTTGGACGGCGAAGGTAATAATAGCCCTTACACTAAATATCTCTCCCAAGCTATTACTGAATCTAATGGTGAGTCGTTAGAAACGCTGTTTAAAAAAGTCCGTGCCGATGTTATGAGAGAGACCGAGGGAAGGCAGATTCCCTGGGAGAATTCCTCTTTACTTGGCGAATTTAGATTTAAGTAATTATTTCTATGGCTTGTTTATTGGGTCTTTAATTTTTCTTTAATACGTTCAGTAAATTTATGATTTCGTTTTTTCTTTTGTTAACTTTAACTGCAACAGATGCAATATCTCAGGTTGTTGCAGTGGTGGAAGATGCTTCTGCCGACTTGCCTTACCAACAATTTGACTTTCTCGAAAGAAATACTAAGATCGATCTTGGGGAGAGCGGGTACATAACCTTAGGATATCTAAACTCATGTACATATGAGGAAATTCGAGGTGGAACAGTCTTCATTGATGCTTTTCAAAGTAATATATTCGGCGGCGCTGTTATTCGCGAAGAAGTTAATTGTGATGGTGGGGGTCTAGTCCTGGATCCAAACCAGTCAGCGCAGTCGGGAGCTGATGTATTTCGAGATGTTGAGGTAAATGAGATTCAACAGATAGTTGTATTTGGTGGACCCCCGATTTTTATTTCAAAAGAGATTATTGGGAAAATAACCCTAGAAGATGAGTCGACGAGCGATCGATTGGATCTTGATCACAATAGACGTGTGTTAGATTTGAAAAAAAACAATTTTTTTTTAACGGATGGTTCCTCATATCGTATTACCTATAAGGGTTCATCATTTAAGGTGGAGATACACTTTCCTGAAATTTCAAGCACGAAATCCCCGCCATTAATCTCTCGATTGGTTCGCTTGCCCTAGTGAATCGGATTGTTTCGAAAAATAGTCTCCGTAACTTATTTCTGGTGTTGTTAATCGCCACGTTCTCGCTTATCAGTGTTGAGTCCTTTTTTGGTGAGCGATTAAGGGGATTATCGATTGATGTGTCCTCGTACGTGGCAACCGTCTTGCATATTGAGACCTCGGGTCGTGTGAATTCTCAAGTCGTTATCCTTGGGATTGATGAGGAGACGTATCAGACGGAACCTTTTCGAGCAACGCCACGCGTGATGTGGACGCCACAGCTCGCGGAGGTCATTAATGGGTTAAATGATGTCGGTGCGTCTCTCATCGGCTTTGACGTCGTATTTCCCACGTCGGTGAGACAATTTATCCCTAACTACGAGCGAGATTTTTTGAAAACACTCCGAAAAACTGCTCTGGAGGAGCGTCTTGTTCTGGGGAAAGTTCAACATCAAGCGAAACCCATTGCACCCGAAGCGGCACAGAGTTTTGCGGTTGGCCATTCGACAAATGTAAAGACACTCAACTTGGAGGTAGATCGTGATTCAGTGATTCGTCGTGTTCCAAGATATTTTCTGGAGTCTAGTCAAAATGGCGAGTCAGTTGAAACGCGATCCTTCTCCCACGAAATCGCGTACCGTTTTCAGCGTTTGCAAAGCAATTCGAGTGAGAGGAAAAAATCACCCAAAGATCAAAAAGAGTCGGTATTGCTCAATTTTGATCTGCGCTCAGATGCGATTCCCACATACTCGTTCGGTGATGTCTACCAGTGTTTTATAGGCGGACATCAGGATAGATTGCGGGAATATTTTTCCGGCAAGATCGTTTTGGTGGGTACGATTTTAGACGTTGAGGATCGAAAGCTCACGTCGAAACGCTTCGCCCAACGAAGGCTCGGTGAGCCGGTCGCCTCGCGGTGCGTAGAGTCAATCGCTGAAGTGGATCAACCGGTTCATTTAAATGCGCGCGAGACCATCCCCGGAGTCTTTGTTCATGCGACTGCGATTAATAATCTTATTTTCGATAACGAGCTAAGGTCGATTGACAAACACTGGGAGCTGTTTTTAAGCGGAGTCCTCGTGATTTTGATTGCGGCGTTGGTATTTAAATTGCCATTGGTCGGACTTTTTCCATTGTTGCTTTTCGTCAGTGCAGTTTGCTCGGCTATTGGCGTTGTTGGGCTCACTCGAGGTCTTGCGATACCGGTCCTTACATCAGTCGTTGCATCATGGTTCGCTTTTGTGTTTAGCCTGATTTTTCGGTATTTCGTACTCGATGCGAAACGTCGAACCATCAGTCGAGCATTTTCTATGTATTTATCCAAATACGAAGTAGAGCGATTGATGGAGCAAGAGGAGCTACCAAAGCTCGGGGGTGAGACGAAGACAGTATCGATCTTCTTCTCGGATATCGAGGGGTTTACCTCCATTTCCGAAAAACTCCAACCAGAACAACTCGTCTCTGTATTGAATCGATATCTCACGTTAATGACTGAGGCAATCGAGGAGCACGGTGGTGTTGTCGATAAATACGTTGGGGATGCCGTGATCGCATTTTTTGGTGCCCCCGTATCGCATGGTGACGACGCCTCCCGATCGGTTGATGCAGCAGTTTCGTGTATCAATGCCGTCAAGTATGATGACAAGCTGAAAGAGTTGCTTCCCGGAATCGAGTTGAGAACAAGAATTGGACTTAATACAGGTGTGGCACTTGTCGGGAATATTGGGTCGACCAGCCGCTTGAATTACACGATTATGGGTGATCAGGTGAATTTGGCTGCTCGTTTAGAGAGTGCGAATAAATTGTTTGGCACAACGATCCTTATTGCAGAGAGTTCAGTGAGTGATGTGGATCAAATATCGAGACTCAGAAAAGTCGCTAGACTGAGGGTTAAAGGACGGATGGAGCCGGTATTGGTATACACCATTAACGACTCGCTAAATCGTCAGCAGATTTCAGATTTTGAACGTGGATTTGACCTATTGGCTCGAAATCGCCGTGCTGCTGAGGAGATATTTGTGTCGCTTCGATCCGTTGACTCAATTTCGTCAATTTACGTCGATTTGATCAACGAAGCGTCACAGGCTATTGGTCGTCTGGATGCTGATGTGATTGATTTGGCGTCGAAGTGAATTCATCCTTTGCACACTAGGACCGAAGCCCAATTCGGTCAATAAATCCTATGAAAAGGGCGTCTTAATTGACGCC
>DNHK01000082.1 GCA_003485905.1 Gammaproteobacteria bacterium
CACCATTGACCACGCCTCAACACAGCGAAAATCATAGACGCGTTCCTCCAACTGGCTGAAGGGCATACCCATCAACTCATCGAGATCAAAGGTGCCAGGCTTCCCGCATAATCCGTCGAAAGTCACCTGCCACGGCTTCAGCTCAAATCCGCCGGACTTTTCCACGGGATCCGTTTTATCCCAGCCGAACTCATAGGCATTGTTGTAATGCGTCGCGGCAAATTTGTGAGTCAAACGCTCGCCTGTCTCATCAGAGACCGTCGGCTCATCGGACCCGGGTGCCGGACCTTTATCCGCTTGTTCAGCAGAGACGGTCCCGTCCCCGTAGCGAAGGGCGCCAAACGTCCCCAAAGCGCCAAGCCCCAATGCACCGGCAATTAATCGGCGGCGACGGTAAGCGTTCTGATCAGTAATATGATTCATCTTTATCTTCTCTTTAGATAGTTGATCAATTATCACCAAACGAGGGGTCGATTCGCGTGAACCTGTGTTTTGCTGACTTTAAAGCTCCCTTTTGGAGCGTTCAGGCGCAGAAAAGATCAACACAACTAAAAATAGTATTTGATTTATGGTTTCTTCTAGGTTATTGTCCGCGCCAATGGGATTTTCTCCCATAGACGAATGGCTACAGGCGGCTGCCTGTAGATCTGAAAAACGCCTCAAAAGACGCAATCCAGCTCCTCCGAATCCCGCTCCCCGTATCCATTCAATTTTATCATTCGAACTCCAGATCTTTTCTGGCCCGTCCGAATAATTCCTAACCTCCCAAAGAGACTTTCTTATGAATATTTATGTTGGAAACCTTTCCTACAGCGTTACCGAAGAAGATATGCGCGCGCTGTTTATCGAGTTCGGCGATGTATCCAGTGCCAAACTCATCATGGACCGTGATACCGGTCGATCAAAAGGTTTCGGTTTTGTTGAAATGTCGAGCAACGATGCCGGCCAAAAAGCGATCAATGAATTAAACGGCCGTGATGTTGGTGGCCGCGCGATGACTGTGAACGAAGCACGACCCCGTGAGGATCGTCCTCGTGGTGGTGGCGGTGGCGGCGGTCGTGGTCGAGACCGGTACTAGTCGTATCTGAAATCCTGGCGGGCGCAGTTTCGAACCCGCCAGGTTTCTTCTTTGTCGAGTCCACGAACTCAACAAGGCCGAGCCACGATATCTGATCGCGCCCGCGTCAGTCTACGATGATATCTACCGTATCTGAGATAAGAACATTATCGACAGTCAGGTTCTGATGATCATTACTGCTGATCGTTACTTTTACCGAATGTTCCCCTGAACTTAACGGCCCAATGAAATACCACGGTCCGTAGACCCTGTTGACCTTGACTCCATCAATATAAAGATGGGCGTGACCCTCTCCAGGAACATGATTCTCACTGACATTTTCTGGCGCAAACCGGAAGTTTTCAGTCACTATATTTGCATTCCATCCAGACATGGGATCTTTTAGTAGAAAAAGTTTCACCGTCGGAACAGACCGCCCAATACCCCCGACCTCTAGCGACCCATGCTTATGGGTGTCGTGTCCATGGTTATCGTGCGCACTTTGATCACGATTTCCGTTTGAAACAGTTGCTGACGTCAAGCGATCATGATTAATTGAGTGGCTGATCAATGAATCGCGTCCCGGAAAGCCTAAAACTGTCCAGATAACAGTCGCAATCAATATCAACGCTAGAAAATATTTGCTTCCCATATGAGAATCTTCGTCAGATTCTGGCCTCAAATTTTACGTTAACTCTTTTCCGACTAAAATTCGCAGACTTTAGGCTCAGAATCTAATCTGTAATTACGCGCTTACTACAAGTCCCGTTGCCAGCTATATCGCTTTACCATACGCGCGACGAATGAATCTAAAATAAATCCTAAAATTCCAATGACAACTACCATCGCTGTTAACTGATCATAAGCTAACGTCTCTCGGGCATCCTTAATCGCATATCCAAGCCCGGAACTCACCCCTAGCAGTTCTGCTGGCACTAAAACCACCCACGCAATGCCCAGAGATAACCTAATACCCGTGAAGATATCAAAAGCGATAGCTGGAAAAATAACTTCTGAAAGCAGCTGCCGAAAGCTTGCGCCGAGATTTTTTGAGACTTTAAACCAGGCCGGATCTACTTTTTTTAATCCCGCAGCTGTCGCGTAGACCACCGGCCATACGGCCGCTACCGTGATAAGAAATATTATCGCCTGATCCCACTTAGGAAAAACAAAAACGACAATTGGCATCCAAGAGAGTGGGCTAACCATCCTGAGGAGTTGAAAGGGCTCATTGGAGATCTGTTCGGTAATCTTGCTCAAGCCGATTGCGATGCCAATAGGAACACCGACCAGGATCGCGAGGATTAACCCGATCGCCAAGCGATAACCACTGGCCCAGACATGCTCAGCAATATACCCGGATGAAATCAACCCTGGCACGGCTTTTAAGGTTGGCAAAAGTCCAAACTTTGTAAAATTGCTTGTCTCGGGAGACATCGCGAGAAACCAACCCCCAAGCGCCCAAAGACCAATCAGGATTCCAAACCCTATTGTCGGATAAAGAATATGATCTTGCAGCCACTCTGATCTTTTCAATCTAGTTGGATTCTCTGTTGTCGTGCCAGTCATTATCTGAGGTCAATTTTTATTTGTGATGCCAGCTAAAGCGCCTGATTGCAGCAAGACATATGCCATCCATCAAGAACCCGATGACTCCGATTACTAATATTGTTACGGCGAGGCTCGCGTACTCTAGATTTTCTCGTGAGTCCTGGATCGTGTATCCCAAACCAGAGGTAATGCCCAGAAATTCTGCTGGAACAATCACAATCCATGCGACTCCAAGCGCAAGCCTTATTCCCGTCAATACATCAAATGCGATCGCGGGAAGAATTATCTCTTTGAGCACATCTAACCAGGTCGCGCCCAGATTTCTGGCCACTTTAAACCATGCGGGATCAAGCTTTGCGAGGCCGGCTGCAGTCGCAAAAGCAATCGGCCATACAGCCGCCATCGAAATCAAAAAAATAATCGCCTGATTCCATGTTGGTAACGCAATAACCGCAATCGGCTCCCAGGATAAAGGGCTTACCATTCTGAGAAACTGAAAAGGCGTGTTGCTCAGTTTTTTAAAAACCTTGCTTCTACCCATTAAAATTCCAATCGGAATTCCGGTGACGATGGCAAGAAATAACCCAATTCCAAGACGCGATCCACTCGTCATGCTT
This sequence comes from Gammaproteobacteria bacterium, assembly GCA_003485905.1. Classification (GTDB taxonomy): domain Bacteria; phylum Pseudomonadota; class Gammaproteobacteria; order Arenicellales; family Arenicellaceae; genus UBA10349. The sequence goes on from DNHK01000082.1 coordinate 3,226, forward strand.
GCCTCTTGAATAATGCCTTCCCCGAAAAGGTATGGAATAGCGTCAAGCGTAGGACCCGGACCAAAGTCTGCAAACCCCATGGTGGCAGGGTTGCTCTCGAGTAACCACCCGCCGTACCACCACAAACCAAAAAGAATAGACAGCCCGAACAGGCTATAAAATGCTCGTGCGATTATGGCCCCGAACATCTAAATCATCTCCAAGGGAAATAGCGGTTTTTGATTAGTCAGTATCACCATATTTAAAAAATTAACTTTGGTATTAGTAAAAACTACCGATATTGAGTCACTGTGGCATTTACGACAGCACATCCTATAAGACACGATATCGTTGATGCGAAGCAGTACTATTTATTCTCAACACTTGAAACTCTGCGGAAAGTTTCCATTAAGTGTCCGCGGATTTTCTGAACTTCAGGATCCTGCGCATTTCTCTCCTCTGGCAAAGAAACGACAATTTCTTCCTCAATCTGTCCTGGCGATCCTGCCATGATCACGGCCCGGTCTGCCATCAAAACGGCTTCATCGATACTATGAGTCACGATAACCAAATTTATGCCTAAATTCTTTGCAATCAAGCGCACGTCTTTTTGCAAGGCGGCTCGCGTAAATGCATCCAATGCAGAAAATGGCTCATCAAGAAGCAGCATTTCTGGCTCCATCACTAAAGATCTAGCGAGTGCGACTCGCTGCTGTTGCCCTCCAGATAGATCTTGAACGTTTGATTCTGCGTGCTCCTCAAGATCGACAAGCTTAATCGTTTTCTCTACCCGCTCTTTGATTCGATCCTCTGACCAATTAGCAAATTTAAGGCCGATTCCGACATTTTGACTAACTTTCATCCATGGAAATAAATGTGGCGCCTGAAACATCATGACCCATTTCGGCGACGGCTCCTTAACCTGAGATCCGTCAATCGTAATTTCACCTGCGGTAGGCGGACTAAGTCCCGCCATAATATGGAGCAGCGTTGATTTGCCACAACCGGAGCGACCAATGATCGCAAGCACTTCACCGGGTAGTGATTCCAGATTAACTTGATCAAAGGTCACAGGCCCACGCGCTGCATATCTATGACTCAAGTTATTTACCGCAATATGCACACCGCGTTTTGTCATATCCCCCACCTTTCTCTTCAAGACTGATATTTTGAAGTCAAATTATTTAAACGATTGCCAGATCTAGTCTGCAAGTAGAACACGCCAGAAACTCGTAGATTAAAAAAATTAAACTGCAAAATTTTTGTGGTTTTATTAATCCACTGTATAAGTAACAAACTCTTAACCTGCAGTATCCCATAAGATATACCAAAGGTTAAACTACAATTATCTTACAAACGAGACGATCTCGTTATAAACCAAATAGGAATTTCCTATCGCTCAAAGGTCTCTGAGCATCCAAGAATATTTCAAAAGAATTAACTCTTTGAGATGGCTTCTTAAAAACTTCGTAACGATCTATGCAACACAGCACTATTTTTCCTCGTTCCCTCAGATATTTATTAGCAGTGGCCGAACACTTGAACTTTACTCGCGCTGCAGAGTCGTTGTTCGTGTCTCAACCCGCGCTTTCTCAGCAGATTAAGCAATTAGAAGAGCAGGTTGGAACTCAGTTGCTGGAGCGCTCAGGGCGCAATGTTAACCTGACTGACGCGGGTGAAATCTATGTCCGTCATGTCAAGCGAGCGCTGACTGAAATTACCTCTGCAGGGGAAGCGCTGGATGATCTCAGCAATCTCACTCGTGGCTCTTTGACCATTGGCTTAACCCCAATCACTGATTACTTGACGGTTTCTTTAATTCGACAATTTTTGGACCGTTATCCAAAAATTTCTTTAAACACGGTAGAAATGACTCAGCAACAAATTGAGGAAGCTGTTCTGCAGGACAATGTGAGCATAGGTGTGATTTTTAGTGATTCATTCTCTCTTACCACTCGCTCAAAAGAGCTCGAAGCCTACACGTTGAGAACCGATTCCCTTGTACTCGCTTCACGATTAGATAAAAAGAATATTCAAGTAGACAAAGAACTATCTCCCGCAACGGAAGCCCTGACGCAGCCACTTGCATTACTGAACTCAAAGTTCGAAATCCGAAAGCAAATAGATAATTATTTCGCCAACAATTCACTCGACCCATTAGTCAGTCTTGAATCGAACTCTGTTGGCTTTATTATTGAAATCGTGCGCCGGGGAGGGCTTATGACCATATTGCCCGAGTCGATCGTCGCATCAGTAGAAGATCTCTCGTCAATTCGGATCGAACCTCCGCTACCGACACACACCGCGACCATCATCATGAGAAGGTCCGCATATAGAAGTCAAGCGTGTACCGCCTTCCTAGAACTTGCCCTTTCGTGGCATTAGTCTCCAAAAAAGCCTGGCGCGAGAATAGCTCTACTGCGACCTACTAACTCCCGGGACCAGTCTTCTTTCTATCAAAAAATGATGGCGCGTAGACCTGATTTGAGATCAATGTACAAATAGTCACTGCCACTATTGAGAAAATGGTCGCTTCATAAGAGCGAGTAAATTCAAGCACAATTAGTACCGTGGAAATCGGCGCACCAAAGACAGCGGCGGAAACTGCGGCCATACCCGCTAAGCTGAGACTTGTGCCGGCTACAACACCGAACGCTGTAGCTGCTTTGCCTAACAAACAGCCAACGGCAGCTCCTATAAACATCGAGGGAAGAAAGATGCCGCCATGAATTCCTGCGCCAATAGAGACAGTGGTGAAAACTATCTTCGCGAGAACAAGAACCACCACTGCTGTCATAGCCACGTTGTCATGGAGCAAATCGGAAATGACATCAATGCCCAGACCAAGAGCGCCGGGCACTAAAATTCCTAACGATCCGCAGAACAGTGCGGCTGTAACTGACGGCCAAATAGACTTCGCGGACAGTGGCTCCAGTTTATCCACCGCAGCCGCTAAAAACTTCATAAACAATACAGCGGTAATCGCAAAAACCGGCGCACTTAAAACAACAAAAGGCAACAGCTCGGCCATCGTGCCATCAATCACCTGATCAAAGTGGGTTCGTTTTCCAACCAGAATCTTGTCAGCGACCATGCTGGCGGTTATTGCAGAGAGCGAAATTGGTGCGATTGCAGGAATTGAGAAGCGGCGCAACACGACTTCGTGTGAAAAGATGATCGCAGCTAGCGGCGTTCCAAATCCAGCAGCAATTGCACCCGCGACGCCACATCCAATCCAGGTCGATGCGGGAATCTTGCTCCTGAAAATATAGGATATAACAGCGCCGACAGTACCTCCAAAATGGACTAGCGGGCCATACTGGCCAACCGATGCCCCACCTCCAACCGAAATCATCGCGACCAAGGTGGATCCTATTCCAGTTCGAATATCCAGCCTTTTATTTGATTGAACGGCAGCGATAGTGTCTCCAGGTCCATGGAAGCGTCTAATCCCAAAAATACGCCGAACAAAAAAGATTAATACAGCCGCTGCAGTAAGAAGGACAGAGGGAATCGCTATTTTCCATTTAGTCCAGCCGTCTACAAAAAATGGATCAATGAATCGATCAACTGTAGAGAGAAAATCTGCAATTAAGAGAAATGTGCTCGCCACTATAGCCATGATGAATCCGATCACAATTCCAACTGTGACCCTAAGAAACGATTCTATAAAAGGGCTCTCTCTTGATACCATCTTACCGCTACATCCTTAGATTCAGGCTTCTATCACGCCGAAGTCCAGCAGCCAGAGTAAACAACCCTTTCACTGGCGATTGCCAAATCACTTCGAGGAACAGCAATCGATCACCAGGAACTATAAGGTAAATATTTACCGCTGATAACGAGTTTTACCCGATCTCCTTTCTCATTTTTTTCTCTCGACAAATCGAAATTGAAATCTACTGCGGACATAATGCCATCTCCAAACTCTTCGTGAATCAATTCTTTTATTGTTTCACCATAGACGCCTACCATCTCATAAAGTCGATACATCGCGGGATCCGTCGGCACAGTCTGGTCCCATACTTTAGTAGGAAACTGCTGTAGGGCGACCGAAACATCAGGTGATAGTCCCAAACAAGCAGCAACAGCGTCCGCGTCTTTTTCATCTAGATGATTCATCCCTAAACAAGCTGACACTACAAATTCGACGGATTTTGAGGTTTGTTCAGCAATCTGCTGCCACGTCATATTTTTATCAAATTTAGCTTTTTTAATAAGCTCTGACATATCATCTTTTTTCATTACTATAGTCTCCAAAGAAAGGTTTATATCGCCGGTTTCATCATGAACAAAGCGGGATTGAGGTCTAGATCTTTCTCGCCGAAAATTACGCCGACTCGCGTCTTAACAAATTTAAACTGTTACTTTTTCCCTAAAAATTTTATCTTCCAATCTAACTCGGTATTCAATTTTTCTCTACATTCTGACCTTATCTTATTGCCAAATTGCTCGAGCTCTTCAAAGTCTGACTTTGACTTGGCAAAAATAATATTGGGATGATCAGGATCGAGTCGTAATTGAGACCTTGAATCCTGAAATGCCCCTAAGCTCACCAAAGCGTCCGCCACGTGGGACAAAAATGGCTCCGAAAGTTTATTTTTAGATCGATGTGGCAAACAAAATGCATGCCCCGTCTTTAACGGATAACGCGAATAGACCTGCTCGTGACGGTGCTTTAAATCAATGTATCGTTGATTTAAAGATTCGGGTGTATCCTGTTCTAGTTCGAGAATAGCTTGAACAATGACAGTATCAGCTAAATTAACAAGTAAGTCTTCAGTAGATAAAAATTCCCGCCTTTTAATGGTTTTAACCGTGCCATCACGTCCGATGGTTGTCGCCCTTAAGAAGTAATCGCCAATGCTTTTACCATTAAAACCTGCGTTGGAGGAGATAGCGCCGCCAATGGTGCCGGGAACTTCCGCCAGAAACGTTAAATCTAAGCCGCAACGTTTCGCCTTCTGGACTACATCAGTAGTCAATGCGCCTGCGCCAACTCTGACACGGTTTTTGGGTAATAACTCGAAACCGCCAAACCGCTTGTCCAGCATAACAATCGCACCCTCAAAACCGCCATTTCGGATAACAATATTGGAGCCCGTTCCTAGCGCTTTCACGGGGACCTGTTTTGGTAGTTTGTACATAAACTTCCGAAGATCTGCCATGTGCGCAGGTTGAAAGAGCTGTTGGACACCCCGGTCTCCATAAAACAAAGCTTCCGAGTGTATTTTTTTTTCAACGTCGATGTTGCCTTCAATCATCCCGATAACGAAGCAAGGTTACACTCCCACAAGTTTAATTAAGATACAAATGCGTATTCAGTGAATGGTCTATCTTCTAGTTTTTGACGAATATTGTGATAACGTCCTCGAATCACGTCGATAAGAAATTAGTCTCGGGTGGATCGTAGTTTTTCTCTTTCTTTAGTTAAGATAATGATCATTTCCCGTGATTCTTGTCAAACATAGTCGTAAAACAAAGGATGATTTAATGAAGCCGACCGACCTGAAACCACCGTTCGATCTTTCAGTTGCCACTCAAAAAGTTCAAATGGCAGAAAATGCTTGGAATACCAGAGACCCCGAGAAAGTCAGTATGGCCTACACAATCGATAGTGTTTGGCGGAACCGATCTGATCACTTCCAAGGCAGGGATGCAATCGTTAGTTTTCTAACTCAAAAGTGGGAGAAAGAGCTCGAATATCGACTTGTAAAAGAGCTTTGGGCCTTTTCCGAGAACCGTATCGCCGTTCGCTTCCAATATGAGTGGCACGACCATAATCAACAATGGCACCGTTCTTACGGAAACGAGCTTTGGGAATTCTCTGATGAGGGGCTCATGAGACGCCGTGAGGCCAGCATAAACGACGTGCATATAGACGCTGATAAGAGAAGATTTCTTTGGCCGGCGCCTGGTCACCGACCATCAGATCATGCTGGTCTGCCGCCGACACCTGAATAGACAGTGAGCAAAAAAATTGGCCGTTCACGCTACTGGGCGTTGACGCCAATCAGAAGATTATCGCTTTAAGCCTTATCAGTGCTGGAGGGGTTATTTACTTTATTTAAAAGTCCCGCCATCTGGTAAATAGCACTTTGCACATCT
>DNHK01000280.1 GCA_003485905.1 Gammaproteobacteria bacterium
TTTGTACCTTATTTATCTGGGTTTGCTTGTGCGATTCCCGCAATGATGGCAGCACGTACCATTCCATCAACCAAGCGCCGCTTGTTAACGATCATAACCATACCATTGATGTCTTGCTCTGCTCGCTTGCCCGTTTATAGCTTATTGATATTGGTGTTGGTGCCAGCGGACAAGCTGCTCGGTGGCGTTATAGATTTGCGCGGACTAATTTTTTTCGCGTTGTACTTTTTAGGGATTATTGCTGCGCTTCTGGTCAGCGCTTTGTTATCTAAATTTGCAATTCGCGAAGCTGATGATGCACCGTTTCTTTTGGAACTCCCCCCATACCGACTGCCTGCCCTTAAACCACTGTTATCACGCGCACTTAACGCCGGAAAAACTTTTATCACCAAGGCAGGGCACGTTATATTTGCAATTACGGTAATCATTTGGGTTCTAGGGTATTTTCCTCATGGGCCAGGGAATTTGGATAGTTCCTACTTAGGCGTTATGGGCAAATGGATTGAGCCTATCTTCGCGCCAATTGATTTAGATTGGCGGTACGGTGTTGCTATTCTGGCATCTTTTGCAGCACGTGAAGTTTTCGTGGGGACCTTGGGAACCATGTTCGGAATAGATGGTGCAGATGAAAATATTGCAGGACTGGCCGCAAACGTTCAAGCCGACGGCTTATCGTTGGAGTCAGGTGCGGCGCTGTTAGTATTCTATGTTATTGCATTACAGTGTGGTGCTACGCTAGCGGTAATGCGTAAAGAGATAGGCAGTAGTCGGATCCCAATAGCGACATTTGTGGGTTATAGTTTGCTTGCTTATTCTATGGCGGTACTTACCTACGTCATCATGTAAGTTATGACATCAGAATGGTGCGCGTGCAGTAGAAGTGCGCCCTATTGTGATTATTTACGAGTAAGTGCATCGATACTTCTAGCAGCACGGTAATAATCGGGTTCGGTATCGATTTGATAGATACGATTCAGTGTGAAGTTTCAGGATTAATTGAATGCATACGCAAAATCATGAGTATGTTTACCAAAGACCAGGGCCCACTTGGTCTAATAATTATTTATGGAAACCTTTGGAACAATGGATTAACGCTCAACGCGCGAGCGATCGTAGGGTTTTTGAAGTTGGCTGCGGAAATGGAGCAACCGCAGGTATGCTCGCCGAGTTAGGCTTTGCAGTGACCGCGGTAGATCCATCGGTGTCAGGAATAGCGGTTGCGAGAGAGAATTATTCTGCTCCGACTTTTGAAAAAGCATCTGCTTACGAGGATCTAGCTCATCAGTTCGGTACCTTTCCATTTGTGGTTAGTCTAGAGGTTGTTGAGCACTGCTACTCACCTAAAGCGTTCGCGAGCACAATCTTTAATTTGCTGAAACCTGGTGGCGTAGCTTTTATTTCAACACCGTATCATGGTTACCTAAAAAATCTTGCATTAGCCGTTACAGGCAAGCTTGATGATCACTTTACTGCCTTATGGGATGGCGGCCATATAAAGTTTTGGTCTATGAATACGTTGGCGAAGTTATTAGTAGAGGCTGGTTTCGAGAGCGTTGAATTTCAAAGAGTTGGTCGAATCCCTCCATTTGCAAAATCGATGGTGGCGATTGCGACCAAAGCTAAATAGTTTTGTAGTTATGTCGAGCGTTATCGATCTGCCAGGACTAAGATCTATAGGACATACATTTCGTGATTTACCTCAATTACGGGTAATATGGTGGTGCATCCCATATTGATGACGGAGGGGAAAATGTGTTGGAAGTGTTTATTGCGCAGTTGGTGGATTATTCTGCCAGTTTTCGTGGTGTTATGTTATTTCGCGATTCAGGACAAATTGCCTGATGTTGAGACAGATTTACATAGTCGCGCAGCTGCTAATACTAACGTAAGTGGACTTGATGATATTGTCATCAGTTTTAGTAACTTAGGGCGAATCGGTAGATTGACGGGCACGATTGCGTCCACAGAATTACGAAATGACGCTGTTGGCCTAACCCAAGCGACATACGGTGTGGCTGGGGTTATTGATCAACTTGCAGTCGTAGAGTCTCTGGCTGATGATGACCTTGAGGTAAACGAGCCGATGATCGAGGGCCAAGTAGTTCTCGATGGTGTGGTATCAAGCTTAGCAGAGCGAGAGTTATTGGTGGCTGCTGCAGTTCAGCGATTCGGATCAAACAATGTTGTTGACAATATTGTGATTTCCGAGGCGGTCGCCCCCCAGCACTGGTTTGGAGGATTAGTTGATAGGCTCGATGTAGATAATGGATTAACGACTATTAGTGTCGAAGGGGACAGCGTGACGGTTACCGGGGTTGTTGCATCGGAAGCTGTGCGTGAACAGGTACTGACAGATATTCGAGTACGAGTTGGTGATAGCTATCATGTGATAGATGATATTACTATTCAGGAACCTATTGAGAGTAACGATGGGGCAGCGGATGCTGTATTACTTAATCAATTGTCGCGGCAGTTGTTTGCTTTAGGTTGAATTTGGCTCAGCATAAAATTTGCAATTAGATACTGGTATTTCAATGTTTGCTATATTTTGTGGCAAAGCGTCGCATAGATAATTAGCTTTGTAATTTAAGAAATCGGGTTTGGAAGGAAATTTATTATGACTTATCTAATGTTTGAAATGAGCGCATGGCTGCTAGCTGCATTTGTAGCCGGTTTATTATTAGGTGCCTGGGTTGGTTATGCATGCCGGAGCAATACGGAAGATGCGACCCCAGCTGATGACAGTGAGTCAGAAGATGGCGTTGGTGGGCTGGGAGAAACCACAGATACGGTTGAAGCGGGCCGCGAGGCTGATTTAGTAGACGAACCGGATGAACCGGACGAAGTTGATCAAAGTAGCGTTGATGAATCAAAAAATAATCTAGAGATGTCCGATGCACTAGAGATGGAGAGTGATGTCGATCATGCAAGGCCTATTAATTTGATTTCTGAGCCAGTGTCGGGTGGAGATGACTTGAAAAAATTGAAGGGCGTTGGTCCGAAACTCGAAAAATTACTTAACGGATTAGGTATCTATAATTTTCAGCAAATCGCTGATTGGCAGCAAAAGGATGTAGATTGGGTAAATGCTCAGTTAGCTTTTTCGGGGAGAATTGAACGCGAAGATTGGGTGTCGCAAGCAAAAACTCTAGCCGATGGTGGAACTACCGAATTTGCGGAACGTGAAAAAAAAGAAAATCAAGACTGATGGTATGGAGACACCTGGGGCGCAGGGGCTGTTCTCCGCAATACGGTATAAAGTTCGTGGGTTTATAAGAGTAGTAGTGATTTAGCTAAGTTTAAAAGTTGGTTGGCGGAGACTTTTTCAATCGTGCGAATTTCCTGAGCGAAGACAGATAGTCGATATTCCTCCAGTAACCAACGAAATTTCTGGAAGTTCTGGGCTTGTTCCGGCGCGTCCCAATTGGTTTCAAATCCCAGCTCCTGCGCGTCCATTAGGGCGTAAATTTCTTTAAGCTTGCCGATATCTTTGTCAGGTGCATAACTTGCGCGTTCAATGCGTATTTTTATACCTCTAAAATAGATGGGTAATCGGTCGAAGGCTAACTCTGGTGTATGCCGTATAAAACCGGGAAAGACTAAATATGCTAACTGGTTTCTTATATCGCGAGCGGTTTTTGTATTCAGTTCATCGAGCTGGTTACGAAGGGTTTGGTAGGCTCTGAGGTGCTGACCGGCTTGATCACAGAACTTTTGTGCGACAGAGACCATCGACTGCTTACCAAAATGCAGTCGTTCGGAGAAGTCTGTAGATTTTCGCAGACCAAAATCCGGTAGCTCAAAGCACTTGTCTATAGTGCTATTTACAATGTCTTCCAATAGTTCGTGCTTGCTACCGATGCTGGCATAAAGCAGTGCGGTCTGTTCAAGACCGACCAGTTTTTGTTGTAGATATTTTGTTTGTTTAGAGAGCGATAAACGAATTAGACGCTGCAGACCTTTGTGATGGTTTTTTTCTGCTATCTCAACTGTGTCGAACAGTTGAATGGCGACAGAGTTCCTCTTATCAACTAGAGCCGGATGAAAAGCAATGTTCGCCCCACCTACTTCCGAAATGAGTTCGCTAGGTAGGTCTCCAAAGTTCCAATTAGTAATGTCTGTTTGCTCAATGCTGCGATCTATTACCTGCTGAATTTGTGCGGTGCTTTCGGTGTGCAGACTTGATTGAAGTTCAGCAAGCGAACGAGAACAACCAAGTGTTTCTCCTTGGTCATTAAAGATCCTGATATTCATCCGTAAATGGGCTGGTAGTGCTAACTCTTCAAAGTCGGTTGCGACGACGGCTGTACCAATGACTTGTGTGACAGCCGCCGCAAATTCACTATTAAAGTTCACCTTATTAATTTGGTCCATATTTAGTAAGGCTATGGCTTTATTCGCAGTGTCAGGCGCTGGTGCGCATAGTCGACGCACAGGCTTTGGGAGCGTTCGAATAAGCGCGATCGCTTTTTCAATAAGTAGTCCCGGCACCAGCCATAAAAGCGGGTCCTCAGTAATCTGTTTAAGCAGGCTTGAAGGCAATGATATGGTCACGCCATCATTGGGGTGACCAGGTTCAAAATGGTAGGACAGGGCTAGCTGGTTGTTACCAATCTGCAGTCGTTCGGGAAAGCGGTCTATATTTGTATTCTGGTCGCTTACACGCAGATCATCTTCGGACATAAGCAACGCGGACTGCTCAGTAGCGGTAGCATTTGTTAGCCAGCTGTTTAACGTTGCCACGCAATTAATGTGCGCGGGGATCTTGGAGCCATAAAATTCAGCTACGACTTGATCGTCAACCAGAATGTCGCGGCGTCGAGTCTTTTGTTCTTCTGACTCAAGGTTGGCCGCCAATTTAACATTTGGTGTATAAAATTTTGCGATACGGCCTTGGTTCTTAACTTCAATTTGTCCAGCTGCCAACCCGGACATCAAAAATAATTCTCGACACTCTTGCGGCGCTATCCGCCGATAGGATATTCGTCGTTTGGCGACAATAATCAAACCAAAAAGAGATATTTGCTCATATGCAATGACCTCACCTCTCGATTTTGACCAATGTGGATCAAGATATTGTTTTTTGACCAGGTGCGAGGACCATCGCTCGATCCACTCAGGTTCTATGCGGGCAATAGTTCGAGCATACAACCTGGAGGTGTCAACAAGGTCGGCAGCGACGATCCATTTAGGGGGGGTTGCGCGTAGTCTACTAGATGGGTGTAGCAGTAGCTTTTTCCCTCGGGTTCCTAAATACTCTCCGTGTTCATTTAGTTGAGCAATATTGCCCAGAAACCCGGCTAACAAAGCTTGTTCAAGTTCATTGTTGTCTATTGAGAGTTTTTGAGAAATCGTAAGGGATAAGTCTTTGCAGGTTCGCTCTAGCTGGTTCATGGTGTCAGACCATTCGCGCATTCGAATCCAAGATAAGAAGTTTGCTTTACACCATGCACGCTGCTTACTTTGTCCGAGTTTGCGGATCGGTAGCCAATCTCGCCATATCATTGCAAAGCTGGCGAATTCAGAATTCTTAGCGGTCCACTTTTTATGTTTTTCATTTGCTAGCTGACGGAGTTCTTCAGGTGCGTCTCGGGGGTCGCGTGATGCTAGTGCTGCAATAATCGGAAGGCAGCTTTCCAGGCAGCTAAGTTCGTCCGCAGCAAGTACAATTCTTGCTAGACGGGGATCAAGAGGGAAGCGTGCTAATTTTTTGCCGAGCTTGGTTATGCTTTGATGTTCATCTAACGCACCGAGTTCAATAAGTAATCGCTGTCCGTTACGAATAGCTCTTTCTGAGGGCAATTCCATAAATGGAAAATTCTCGAGTTTGCCCAAGTGCTGTGATTCCATTCGCAGGATGACAGAGGCAAGTGATGTGCGAAGTATCTCGGCTTCTATGAATTCAGGTCGATTATCGTGGTCAATCTGGCTATAGAGTCGAATACAAACCCCATTGGATATTCGTCCGCAGCGTCCGGCGCGTTGTTTGGCTGAGGCTTGAGAAATTGCTTCGATAGGTAAGCGCTGTATCCCTCGGCCAGTATTGAAGCGACTAATTCTAGCGGTGCCGCAATCAACGACATAGCGAATTCCCGGTACGGTGAGGGATGTTTCAGCGATATTTGTCGCTAGAACAACACGGATTCCGGTGTGAGACGTAAATATTCGCTTCTGTTCATCATTGGACAGTCTGGCATATAAGGGAGTAGTTTCTAGTTGCGAGATATGGGATTTATCGAGGTGCTTTTGAGTCTCGCGGATATCTTGTTCACCGGGTAGAAATACCAATATGTCACCGGGCTCAAACGCGATAAGGTCGCGAATTGCCTGTTCGATTAATTGAGCTAGAGATTTGTTTTCAAGTTCAGTCTCACTGCGGTAAACAATTTCTACCGGATAGGTGCGCCCAGAAACTTCGATGACTGGGGCGTTGTTAAAATGACGTGCAAACGATTCAGGATCAATCGTTGCTGATGTGATGATTAGTTTTAGCTCTGGGCGTTTTGGTAACAGTCGTTTTAGGAAGCCGAGCAAGAAATCAATGTTTAGTGAGCGCTCGTGTGCTTCATCGATAATGATAATTTCATACTTTGTAAGGGCCTTGTCGTGCTCTATTTCGCTTAACAACATGCCATCGGTAAGTACCTTTATACGAGAACTTTCTGAAACCGTGTCACTAAAGCGAATTTTGTAACCAGTAAGCGGGTGCTCTTTATTTGGTAATTCGTCATTCAGTCGAGACGCAATACTGCGCGCTGCGATTCTTCTAGGCTGAGTTTGACCGATAAGGCCCGCGGCACCATAGCCAAGCTCGAGACATATTTTTGGTATCTGAGTACTTTTGCCTGAGCCAGTTTCACCACAAATAATTGTTACTTGGTTCTCCTGGATTGTAGATTTTATTTCATCAATACGCTGATTGATGGGAAGTTTGGTGTCGAATGACGGCCTGGGATGATTCTGAACCCGCTTTTTCAGTTTGGCTTGGCTAAGCTTATAGCGTTGCAGCCCTTTTACAGATAGCGATCCTTTACCTGTTTTTAGCTTATGTGCTAGTGGTGCGCGATCCTCGAGCATACATAAGGAGAGGTCGAAATCTGAATTTAATTGCTTGCTGGACACTTATATTAAAACACTATAAAAATATAACTTTATATTACTACTAATTCTATATAGCTGGAGCTATGATGCGCAGCCCAATAGATTGCGGCCTATTTTACAAAGGCTTATTGGGTGCTGATGGTAAGCATTAGTAAAATCCGAGTGGTGAGTTATGAAGGATTGTCTCCGAGATAACGGAGTGCGATTTGATAGGTCACCATTAAAATTATCTAGATTTACTTCTAGGCATATTTGAATTCTATAGAAATAGATATATGTATCAATACGATCAATTTGACCATACGCTGGTACGAGAAAGAGTAGCTGAATTTCGTGGACAGGTAGAGAGACATTTAAACGGCGAGCTATCTGCAGAGCAATTGATGCCTTTGCGTTTACGAAATGGCTTATACATGCAACGGCATGCCCATATGCTGCGGGTGGCCATTCCATATGGCTTACTAAGCTCAAAGCAAATGCATATGCTGGCACATATTGCGCGAAAATATGATCGAGATTATGGCCATTTTACAACCCGGCAAAATATTCAATACAATTGGCCCGAATTGAAAGATGTTCCTGATTTGCTTGAAGATTTAGCAAGTGTAGAGATGCATGCTATTCAAACATCTGGAAATTGTATTCGCAATACTACTGCTGACCAGTATGCGGGCGTGGCGGTCGATGAGTTGCAAGACCCTAGGCCATATTGTGAAATGATCCGGCAGTGGTCGACCTTGCACCCAGAGTTCTATTGGCTGCCGCGAAAATTCAAGGTTGCAGTGACGGGTGCTAAAAATGATAGAGCAGCCGTTCTTTTCCATGATATTGGTTTGCGGGTACTTAAGAACGAGCAAGATCAACTCGGCTTGCAAGTGTTGGTGGGCGGGGGTATGGGGCGCACACCAGTTATTGGACAAGTTATAAGAGAGTTCTTGCCTCGAGAGCATATGCTTTCTTACTGCGAGGCTATACTGCGGATATATAATTTACATGGGAACCGAGATAATAAGTACAAAGCGCGCATCAAGATTTTAGTCAAATCTCTTGGGATAGAGGAGTTCAGACGGCAAGTAGACGCCGAGTGGGAGCAGATCAAAGATTCAGATTTAGTGCTTAAAGACGAAGATTTTGAGCAAATGCAGTCCTTTTTTAAAGGCCCGGACTATGTAGTACCGAGCACCGACGCGAAGAATGGCATCGATAGAGTTGCCAAATGGCGCTCGCTTGATACCCGATTTGCGCACTGGTATGACAATAATACGGTAGAACATAAAGTAGACGGGTACCGCATAGTGGTTGTTTCGCTTAAAGAGCCTGGTGTTCCACCTGGCGATGCGACTGCAGATCAAATGGATCATATTGCAGATTTGGCCGAACAATATTCGTTTGGTGAACTTCGAGTCACACACGATCAGAATATTATTTTTGCGGATGTTGCGGAGGCCGATTTACTAGAGCTCTGGAAAAAGCTTGATGCACAGGCTTTGGCAACTCCGAATGTTGGCACTTTGAACGACATGATTTGTTGTCCTGGGCTTGATTTTTGCTCACTGGCGAATGCGGGGTCTATTCCAATAGCCAAGCAGATTAACGAACGTTTTGACTCGCTGGACGAGTTATATGAAATCGGTGAGCTAAAAATAAAAATGTCTGGCTGTATGAACGCATGTGGACATCATCACGCTGGACATATTGGAATTCTTGGCGTCGATAAGAAAGGAGTTGAGTGGTATCAATTAACCTTGGGAGGATCGGCTGAGGACGATGCTGCGATAGGTGAGCGATTGGGTAAGGCTATCGCTAAAGAAGAAGTTGCCGATGCAATTGACAAGCTAGTTTCGGTGTATCTTCAAAATAGAGATAAAGATGAACGGTTTTTGGATACCTTTCGGCGAATAGGCATTGAGCCCTATCAGGAGAAGGTTTATGCCTAATAATGGAAGATCTTTGAACCCCCAGGGCGTACTCATTATTGATAGGCAACTAGTTGCCGATAATCCTTGGCGTCATATAGCTGCGGAAGAGGATGTTCCTGAATCTGGTAGCATTAGTGTTGATTTAACTCGCTGGTTGGCAGAAAAGGATCAGTTGATCGCGAGACAGGCGCCTGTCGGTGTGCGGTTAAACGCAGCAGATGATTTATCTGTGTTGCAAGACGATTTGAACGATATT
>DNHK01000158.1 GCA_003485905.1 Gammaproteobacteria bacterium
CAGATGGATCGGGTCAATGCCCAGTTCTATAGCTATAGGAAAGACCAGTGGCGCAACAATTACAAGTAATCCTGAAGGCTCCATGAACTGCCCACCAATCAGCAGGATGATGTTCACGACGATAAGGAACATAACCGGTCCAAAGCCCGCCGATAACATTGCATTAGCCACATGTTGTGGAACTTGTTCATCCGTCAGAACATGCTTAAGAATGAGCGCGTTTGCGATTACAAATAAGAGCGTAACGGTGAGTTTGCCTGCTTCCAGCAGCGTGTGCTTTGTATCAGGATGGAAGAAAGCTGTCACCAGCGCCCAAGGCTGACGCCATAAAGAAGTGGTCCCTCTTGGACCCTCTACATATGCAGCGGAAAGATCGCGCGGGCCTTTTTCGGCAAGTGGACCCATATCTTTGTAGATAAAGTTGGCAATGAAGAATGCATAGACCGCAGCAACCGCGGCCGCTTCGGTTGGGGTGAATACCCCGCCATAGATACCACCAAGGATAATCACGATTAAGAAAAGGCCCCAACCGGCTTCGCGTCCCGAGGCAAAAACCTCTCTCCATCCTTGCCATTCGCCTTTGGGTAAGTTTTTCACCTTTGCCATGACATAAATCGCGGTCATAAGCATAAAGCCAGCCAAAAGCCCCGGGATGACGCCAGCGAGAAACATCCGCCCAACCGAAACTTCCACCGAAGCCGCATAGACAACCATCACGATAGAGGGTGGAATAAGAATTCCCAGCGTACCTGCATTGCAGATCACACCTGCAGCAAAATCCTTTGAATAGCCAACTTGGATCATACCTCCAATAACGATCGTTCCAATTGCCACGACAGTTGCTGGTGAAGAACCTGACAGGGCTGCAAACAGCATGCAGGCAAAAACGCCGGCAATGGCCAGCCCACCGGGCAAGTGTCCGACACAGGCAATTGAAAACCGGATGATCCGCTGGGCAACGCCTCCAGTTGTCATGAACGAAGAGGCTAGAATAAAAAACGGGATCGCAAGCAGCGTATAGTGGCCCTCGAAGGCGCTGAACAGGGTTTGGGCCACTGATGCAAGTGAACTGTCAGAAAAGGCTAGCAGAAACAGCAGGGAGGACATGCCAAGTGCGACCGCGATCGGCACACCGATAACCAGCATGCCGATGACTAAGGTGAAAAGTAGAACAACTTCCATCAGGATTTCTTTCTCAACTGCTCACGAGCATCTTGGATTTCATCTTCAACCTCATGACTGGCCACCAAACGGTCAGCCGCGCCGACCCAGAGAGCCCATGCAGCTTGCAGAAACCGGAAAAGCATCAAAGCCATTGACAATGGCAGAACGAGATATGGCAAAAGGCGTGGGATTTTCTCGTATTCTTCGCCTTCATTGAAGACAGTTTCCATCCATCCTAATATGGCGGGATGCGGGATGTCATTGACCTCGTACCATCCTTTGTCGCGGTACTTTTCTTCAAAACCGAGCGGAAACCAACGCCCCTCCGTGCCCGGCAGATTGGCGAAATTCGCCCAGTAGTCCCAAGCTCCTTTCAGCATTAGGAAGCTGAAGGCAACGCATACAGCCACAGCAACCAACCCCAAGACGCGGCGTGATTTCGAAGTTAGAATATTGACGACGATATCGACACCAAGATGTGAACCCTTTTTGACGGCATAAGAGGCACCGAGGAGTACCAACCAACCGAAGAGAAAGACAGTTAGCTCAAGAGCCCAAAGAATGTTTTTGTTGAACCCGTACCGCGCCACGACGTTGGCGAATGTAATCAATGTCATTACGCCAAGAATGGCTGAGATCAACGTCTCCTCAATACGATCGGTAAACGATTTTGAGTAATTCATAATTTAACTTTCCAAGCATGTTAGAAGGCGTCCAAAACGCCTCCGAACAGGTTGAATAAAGAGACTTTAATTAAGGGATTGTGCTGCGTTGATCATGTCCTGACCAACATCATCCGCGAATTGATCCCAGACTGGTTTCATAACATCAACCCATGCCTGACGCTCTTCAGGCGTTAGAGTCCGAACTGTGCTGCCCGCCTCAATTATAGCTTGCCGGTTGGCTTGGTTTACAGCAAAGGATTGAGCATTGCGAAGCTCAGTTACCTCGTTCAAGATCGTTAAAAACTGGTCGCGGACATCGGCTTCCAGGCTATCAAGCCAATCAACACTGGTCACAACCAGATAGTCAATAATACCGTGGTTGGTTTCCGTGATACCGTCCTGTACTTCGAAAAACTTTTTACCATAAATGTTTGACCACGTATTTTCTTGCCCATCAACGACACCTTGCTGTAACCCACCATAGACTTCAGAGAAGGCCATTTTTTGTGGAGCTCCTCCGAGTGCTTCCATTTGGGCAACCAAAACGTCTGACGACATCACACGGAATTTAAGACCATTAGCGTCTGCTGGTGACATCAACGGTACATTAGCAGACATTTGTTTCATACCGTTATGCCAGAATGTCAAACCTTGAAGACCACGCTTTTGCATACTGTCTAGCAAAGCCTGCCCAGCATCAGAGCCTTGGAATGCATCGACGGCTTCGATGTTCTCGAACATGAAAGGCAAGTCAAAGATACGGAACTGTTTGGTGAACTTCTCAAACTTTGACAGCGAAGGCGCTGCTAGCTGCACATCATTCTGAAGCAATGCTTCAAGAACTTTATTATCGTCATAAAGGGTTGAATTTGGAAAAACCTCCATACAGGCCTTGCCGTTCATCTCATCATTGACGCGCTGCTCTAGCAACGTGGCTGCTATTCCCTTTGGATGTTTGTCAGTGTTGGTAACATGGCTAAATTTAATAACGGTTTCGCCTGTATCGCAGGCGGCAAACGCGGATGTAGCACCTAATGCACACGTAAGAGATAATGCGGTGTTCAACAGAAATTTCATGATATCCTCCTTTGGTTCTTTTTACCGCGTTCCCTGATTACTTCTGGCGCGGCTTCTGTTGAAAAAGACTACATGGGATTGACGCAAGAATTAGTCGGCAAAACTGTTCAGTTTTTACGATTAAACATTCCGATTTAATCTGGGATAGTGGATAAAGTTCAATTTCCCCGAGGAGTTCAAAATGTTCCAGAAATTCGTGCGCGAGCGTATCGAGGGAGACGGTGCAACTTTGTTCGTCCGCCGCGCCGGACCTCGAGATGCGCCGCCGCTTGTACTTCTTCATGGTTATCCGCAGACATCTGCTATGTGGCACGGTGTG
>DNHK01000095.1 GCA_003485905.1 Gammaproteobacteria bacterium
AAAGTCATTACCTAACTTTGCAGTGGTAGCCACAAACTGCGACCCCATTAATTGCATGCCATCGCCGGAGTCGCCGGCAAGTCGAATCACTACGGATTCCAATTCAGTTTTGCTAGTCACTTAATTAACCTGATTGATAATCAAAAATAGAAGGACATTTTTCAGCCTAAACGGGCGGATATTAACGTGTTTTACCCCTTTAAAGCCACCGTCTTTAGCAGGAAATTTATAACTAAAATATCGTGCCCTCAATTGGCGATGATGCACTGGCAAATCGCTTGCGTGGCATACGCCCTGCAAGAAACGCCTCACGGCCAGCTTCTATACCCTTTTTCATTGCAGAGGCCATTAAAATTGGGTGCTTGGCGGCAGCAATAGCCGTGTTCATCAGCACGCCATCACAACCTAATTCCATCGCGATCGCCGCATCACTGGCGGTTCCGACACCCGCATCCACAATAATCGGTACTAATGCTTCTTCAATAATGGTAATAATATTGTAGGGGTTACGAATACCAAGCCCCGAGCCAATCGGTGCCGCCAACGGCATAACCGAGACACAACCGATTTCAGATAAGCGGCGAGCAATCAACGGATCGTCTGAGGTGTATACCATCACATCAAAACCATCTTTGACTAATTCTTCCGCCGCTATCAAGGTTTCTGGAATATCCGGAAACAAAGTTTTGTCGTCTCCGAGCACTTCCAATTTCACCAATTTATGACCGTCCAGAAGCTCGCGTGCCAGACGACAGGTTCGCACTGCATCCTTAGCGGTATAACAACCTGCGGTATTAGGCAAAATCGTGTACTTATCTGGCGAAATAACATCCAGCAAATTCGGCTCATCCGGATTTTGGCCAATATTGGTGCGACGTATCGCAACCGTAACAATTTCCGCACCACTTGCTTCAATCGCCAAGCGTGTTTCTTCATGGTCTTTATACTTGCCGGTGCCGACTAACAGGCGGGAACCAAACTCCATACCCGCAACCACAAGCTTTGAATCTTCAATCATAGTTTTGTAAACCTTTTACTTTTTTTACTAGATAGTTATTTACTATATGCGTATTTGCTAATTTGTATCCGGTCAATTGAAGCCGAGAGAATTGCTAACCGCCGCCAATCGCGACGACTATTTCTATTTGATCACCTTGTTGAACCGCGGTTTTTGTGTGCAGGCTACGCGGCACGATTTCTTCATTGCACTCCACGGCATAGCGTTTAGTGCCAACTTCCATTGTATTGACCACATCCTGAATAGTGCTGCCAGCCGACATCTCTGTTGACTCTCCATTTAAAACAAACTGCACTGGCTTTTTCCTCTACCTAATCTCTAACAACTTTTGTTACTCGCTAGCCGCCTAAATCGAGCCTTACGATCTCGTCGTAGTAGCCACTTACCGTGAGTTCAATTTCTGCAGGCCCGTCACTTAAGTTCAAAAAGTACCAGCCATGTTGGCCAGTGTAAGGCGCAATAATCGTACCGCGATCGACTGTACCCTCACCTTCAGCGTAACGGGTAAAAAAACCATCACCTTGCACTTCGCTAGGCTGATGCGCATGAAAGTCATAGTAAATATTCGCGGCAGACTGCCACTGATACACCAACGAATCGCCAGCATCCATAATTGCCTTGTACTCAATCATCCCATCTAACGGCAGGGCGATGGTAAGCGTTTCAGTTTTTAAAGGTTTATCAGAGTGAACAATATTTTCACCCGAAGCACCCGGCCCATCGCGACCAAAATCATCAACAGTGGCGACTAATTTGTCGTAATCCATGAGCCGGAAATTCAAATTTTCCAGTGTGCCGACAGCACCCTCAATTGCACTGCCAGCCGCTCCATCAGCACTTGCCGCTACAGACTCAGACTCTACTAGTGCTTCATCTGCGCCGTTAAACAATACAATGCCGACGACCACACCGATAACCACTGCCGCCAAGGTGCCATACCCGAGTAACGACGAATTCATTTTAGCTTTACTGATAACAACCTCCTCAAAATCTCAAATAACTAATTCAAATAAACAGTTCGATTAAATAGCTCAAATAAGAAGCTAGAGCACCATGTGCATAAATTGCCAGCTGGCTAACGCAAAACCACAGGCCAGAATCACAAAATTAAAGGGAACACCAAACCGTTGCTCCGAATCTGCCCGCCGCCAAAAAACCAATAACACCAGTAACACCGATAATGCCGCTATTTGACCTAATTCAACGCCAACATTAAACGATAGTAAATTCGGCAAAAGACCGTCTTCGCTTAAACCTAAATCCTGTAACTTGGTCGCCAAGCCCAAACCGTGAAACAAGCCAAATATAAACGTTGCCCAACGGTCGTCCGGCGTCCAACCCAGCACGGAATCAAAACCACCTAAATTATCAAAAGCCTTATAAGCCACCGACAATCCAATAATGCCATCAATAAAATATGGATTAACGTTAATCCCGTTCAGCACGCCAAATATCAAGGTAAGGCTGTGCCCGACTGCAAACAAGGTGACATACAAAGCCACTGAGCGCATCCCGGTTAGATAAAAAATCACCCCAAGCAAAAATAGAATATGATCGTAGCCGGTGACCATATGCTTGGCGCCCAACCACAGATACAACAGAAAATCGAAACCACTGCGCCCGGAAATCAACGCGATGTCTTCTGCACTCACGTTGTGCGCCTGCGCTACGGACACAGCCAACACACTAATAAATAGCAGTAAAAATATACGTATATGGAGAGTCATACTTTAACTAGTCGAGAACAATAATTATGCTTGCGACTATAAACCCAATACCGGACAACTGCTACATGCTAAACCCGAATTGTTACGATAGCTTACATGCCCAATAAACCCCTAAGTTTTGCTCAACGCTTGCTCGCTTGGTACCACACCGACGGGCGCAAAGATTTACCGTGGCAACGTAATCGTGACCCGTACGCTATTTGGGTATCGGAGATCATGTTGCAGCAAACTCAAGTAAGCACGGTTTTCCCCTACTTTGAGCGCTTTTTAGATCGATTCCCCAACATGGCCACGCTAGCACAAGCCCCCATCGACGATGTATTACACCTGTGGACAGGTTTGGGGTATTACGCAAGAGCACGCAATTTGCATAAAGCCGCACAGCTAATACAGACAACACACGCAGGCCAGTTTCCCCAAAGCATAGAAAAAGTGATTGAGCTACCCGGCATTGGGCTATCTACCGCAGGCGCGATTCTAAGTTTTGCGTTTGGACAAACACATACAATATTAGACGGCAACGTAAAACGAGTATTGTGCCGCCACCGCGCAATAGAAGACTGGCCCGGCAAAACTCAAGTTCACAACACACTTTGGGAAATAGCCTACCAACTCACCCCGGAAGATAGAGCTGCCGAGTATAACCAGGCAATTATGGACCTTGGGGCTACTCTATGTCGTCGTAGCAAACCCGATTGCACACAATGTCCGGTAAATCAGGACTGCGTCGCCTTTGCGGAAAACACCGTATCCCAATACCCCGAATCAAAACCCAAGAACAAAAAACCAGTGCGGCAAACGTTTATGTTGATCAGCATAAATGAACAACAAGAAGTATTGCTGGAACGACGCCCACCCGTTGGTATTTGGGGCGGCCTGTGGTGCTTTCCAGAAGCAAGTGACACAGCGCAACTTACGATCAGCCACCAACTACCCGAATTCCGCCATACCTTCAGCCACTACCATCTGGACATCACGCCAGTGATTATCAATAACACGGCAAAGCCAAATAGCGATGATAATAGTAGGCTCGAAGAACCAAGACCCACGCAGTGGTGCAAGCCATCTGCACTACCCGCCGTTGGCTACGCCGCACCGGTTAGAAAATTATTGGCAATGTTGGCTAAACAACCCATCGCTTTAAGTTAAAATCAGCCCATTAGCTCACCTGGAACAAACACTGGATACACAATATGAGTCGCACCGTAAAATGCGAAAAATTAGGTAAAGAAGCCGAAGGCCTGGATTTTCAGTCATGGCCCGGCGATCTTGGCCTACGAATCTATGAGAACATCTCTAAAGAAGCATGGGCCATGTGGATTAACCACCAAACCATGCTAATCAACGAATATCGACTAAACCCAATGGACCCTAAATCAAAAGAGTTCGTGGTCGGCGAAATGGAAAAGTTTCTGTTCGGCGAAGGCGCTGAATTACCCGACGAGTTCGTAGCACCAGAAGAAAAGTAACCTAACTCAATCCTCGCTTGACTCCAACGCCAGCTTGCATTCTAATTCGCCCTCCCGCAAAAGCGAGCAAGACTGAAAGCGCATTTTCCATCGAGTTAGAAACGGATAAGGTGTTCGACCACAGATTATATGTGGCCAGGTCGCGGGGCCACGAAGTGGCAGGGTAGAGCAGGACTGGGAGCGGAGCTTCCAGCAGTTTTAGAAAAAGGAACCGGTTTTATTGACCACAGATATACATGTGGCCAGGTAGC
>DNHK01000046.1 GCA_003485905.1 Gammaproteobacteria bacterium
ATCGTTGCTGTCCACGGCAAGACCTGTAACTCCACCCATCTTCCAATTGTTTGGCAGATCCTTCGGCCAAGTCGGGTCAAAACTATAACTAGTTCCAGTTTGTGCCTGTACTTGACCATTAGTCAGCAGCACTGCCGATGCTAAAATCGCCAGCAACCTTACTACTGCAAAGAATTTTCGATATCCCATGTTTTAATTACCCATTTTGTCATTAGTTGTTCAAAATAATAAAGCCTACTCTGCAGCAGGGCTGGTCAATTTGGCGTTTGAAATACGCTACCGCTACAAACACGTACAACGACTGCCTGAGAGGACCTGCCAGTTAACACAAAATAGACAAACCAAAGGCTATCGGCACCTACATCTGCACCGATAACCTAGTCAGCCAGCCTAAACGTTAGCCTGCGTTACCGCCCCGAGCTGTACAGCAGCCCAATCTTGATCGGTTGGCAAACGCAAGGCCTTAGGACCTCCAGATTTCTCTTCGTGGTGCGGGTGACCAGCACCAGACCACATTTGGCGATCGGAGTTCACCGCTGCCTGGTAAAGTCGATATGCTCCCTCAGGATCCATAATTCGATCTGTCCGTCCGTAACCAATCAACATAGGACACTCAATATTCTTTGCAACATGTTCCACCGTGTAGTCCTTAAGTTTTCGCCGCGCATCGGCCAAATCATCAGCGCCTATAATCCAGCGTACACGATCCTGAATAGGCGTATAGAATTCAAATAAATCAGACAGAACATCATGGGAACCAGCAGTAGTCCAAACCGCCTTGATTCGACTATCGCCACTGGCTGCTCTCGGTGCCGAGTACCCGCCCATGCTAACCCCACGCAACCCGATACGATCCGAATCCACATCCGAGCGTGTCTCCAAATAATCAATTAGCGGTGACACCAATCTTTCAGTATCTGGCGGCATGTAAAGGTTCTGCAGTCGTTTCGGCGCACCTTGACCGGGCAAATCTACCACCAGATACGCCATACCACGTGAGGTATATCCGCCGGCACCTAGAATTGTATTTTCAGCTAGTGAGTCAGCGCCTTGATAAGCAATTACCGTTGGGAATCGCGTTCCTTCGGGTCCACCTGGCTTGCGAAAATATCCGCCCAACTGATTGCCATCAACATTGATGGTAACTCGCTCAAATGGTGCGGGTACCATTTGGTAGGCCTTATCGAAAAATTCACGAAATTTATTGTATCCCGCCATCATGGTGTCATCTGTATCTTCTTGATAAACGATGGACAATCGATGGAAACGGCTTGCACGTAGATAGAATCGATTTGCCGATACATTTAGGCCCTTTTCTTCATAGCCCTGAGCGATCTCCTCATTAATCTGTGCAACCCGATTCCATTCCTCATACCAAGACAAGGGGTCGAAAGGCCGCATTCGCTGCGCAACTTCAAGCTCATGAGGATCATCGGTGTATATAGATTGATTCAGCCGGATCTCCATTTGACCACCGCCGACGATGGGATGTCCCGTATAAAGTCTTTCTGCGTCCCGACCTGCCACATCCCCCACGTAAAGATTTCCCGGCCCCAGGTCCTGAGCAAACGCACGTGATCCGAATGCCGCTGCTACAAGTGGTGCACCAGAGGACACCCCACCCCATTTCATAAGGCTACGACGAGTAAATTTGAATTCTGACATTGTAAAACTCCCTGATTTTATTATGGTTTAACTAAAGCGCAAAACAACCAGCAAGTAATATCCAACTAAGCAACGTATGTCAATAAGCTAATTCACAATAATTATTGTAAGCGTTGAACTGCCGTAGGCAGTACGTCGCACGATAAAACCGAATATTCGAATAAACCTATCTACCGGCATCATTCCTATCCAACCCAATCTTGATCCAGATCAATTGTTGTTCAGAGCCGGTTGCTACGCTATAGCTTACTCAATGTCTCTCACCTTAAGGAGGTCCGCATGGATCAAGTAATCTTCACTATCGCCGCCGCACTAGCCATCGTGTCAGTAGGCAGCATTATAGGAATATTGATTGCTATTGGTTCCGGCAAACTATACAACGGAATCCATGAATAGCATGTAAATTAGACGACGCTTT
Source organism: Gammaproteobacteria bacterium (assembly GCA_003485905.1). Taxonomy (GTDB): domain Bacteria; phylum Pseudomonadota; class Gammaproteobacteria; order Arenicellales; family Arenicellaceae; genus UBA10349. The sequence continues at coordinate 2,084 of DNHK01000046.1, forward strand.
CTTAGCGAGGTTTCTACTAGCGATAGCGTAGTATTAGTAGAACTTACGGCTAGCGCTAATTCCTCACCAACCTGTTAGTCTAATTAACAACCTTGCTAGATAAATCATCAAGAATATCTGCGATGGCGATCATGCGAGTCTCAACAGATAACTTTTGATCGTCCGTCATACTGATTAATAGCTCATGCAACATGGATTCCAACCGGCTGACGTTATTCTCCCATTCCTCTGGCGTAAGCTCCTCCTCTAGTTGATAGCCAAGTGCTAGGTGCCTTTTAAGTACAGTCAGATTGGGCGACCCAGCTTGTTGATCTATCATACTAAACAGCTCTTCTACCCAATTTCGCCAAAGTGCCCAATCTTCCCCCTGATCGTCATCACCGACAGCCCGCCCCTCAAAGCGATTTGTCATAATAGCGACTTGCTCAGAAGATAAGCGCCAACCTATCTGCTTAAAGATATTGGTCATCCGGTCCACTTGTCGCCGTACTCTAGCTTCAGGCGTTCGCTTATCTCGCCTTTCTTTAGCTTCGCGAAATATCTCATCAACATGATCCCTCGCTTGAGCCAACTGCTCCGGTGATACGGTTAACAGTATTTCTGGGGACTTGTTTAACGGAAACTCGATATTAAAATCACGCCGGAAAGCCAACCCATCTCGAATCAATTGAGCGACCCCGGATCGGTCGGGCTCTTGGCTTTTTATCAATGGCACAAAGCTGGTTCGAACCCACTCACTGTATCTAGGTAATTCATTCCTACGGTGCCATAAATGGAAGGCGCTAACCTCCACATCCAACCAGAGCTCCTGCTCAGGCGTTAAATCAGCGTATTCACGAAAGGTTTTTTCGATCTCGTTATCGAGCCGTTCGTATAAAGCATCAATTACAAAACCATTCGCCCCGCAGGACAACAGCACGACACTCACTGCAACAACAGCTAATTTCTTCACCCACCTTTCCATACTCTCGAATACTCCTTTCGTTTAAACCCGCACTAGCTATATATAAAACAGTTTCGCTAGACTTCGTTTCGGTTTAGCGCAGCGAAGTGGCATAATCGCCCCGAAAACCTAGTCAGGCAAGAACCATTACCATGCAGCAACTATTTCAAAACCTACTCGTCGCAGGCCAATTGCAGGCGGATGATTTTAAACTCGCAAAAGAAAAAGGCGTCACGGTTATCATAAACAACCGACCCGACGACGAACAAGTTGGGCAGTTGAGCTCGACAGAAGCTAAGGTGCTTTGCGACGAGCTCGGTATCGAATACCACTACCTACCTATGGAAAACGGCAAACCATTACCCGATGGTTTGGTCGAACAAGTCTCCTCAGTAATTGACAATGCCACCGGCACCGTACTTGCTCATTGCCGCAGCGGAATGAGAAGCACGATTTTGTGGGCTCTGGGTAAAGTAAGCCAGGGCAAATTAACGTCTGATGAAGCGTTTGCCTGTGCAAACAATGCAGGAATAAATCTGTCTAACGTAAAACCCATGCTCGATTCAATTCAACCCGAGACATAGAAGCGTATCCGCCTTATGCAAGAGAATGCTTCCCACAAAGTTGGATTTATTAGCCTCGGTTGCCCAAAAGCTTTAGTTGATTCCGAACGGATATTGACAGAGCTAAAATCGGATGGCTATGATGTCGTGCCCACCTACGATCAAGCAGATTTAGTAATCGTTAATACATGTGGATTTATTGATGCCGCCAAGGCCGAATCCCTAGAAACCATTGGCGAAGCGCTTAATGAGAACGGCAAAGTTATTGTTACCGGGTGCATGGGTGCCAATGCTGAAGACATAACCATTCATCATCCAAGTGTACTAAGCGTGACCGGACCACAAGCCTATGAAGAAGTGATGTCCGCCGTACATCAACACCTTCCCAAGCCGACGAATCATGCCCCTTTTGATCCACTTGTTCCTCCACAAGGGGTCAAACTAACCCCCCGGCACTATGCTTACCTTAAAATTTCTGAAGGTTGCAACCACCGTTGCAGCTTTTGCATCATTCCATCCATGCGCGGCAATCTGGTTAGTCGCCCCGCCGACGCGGTGTTGGCGGAAGCGGAACGCCTGGTCGAATCTGGTGTACAAGAAATTTTGGTGATATCACAGGATACCAGCGCGTATGGCGTCGATTTAAAATATAAGACCACGTTTTGGAACGGTCGTCCGGTTAAAACCAACATGGTTGAACTGGCAAAAGCGTTGGGGTCTCTTGGTGTTTGGGTTCGTATGCACTATGTCTACCCCTACCCGCATGTTGATGATGTGATCCCATTAATGGCCGATAATATCGTATTGCCATACCTAGATATCCCATTCCAACATGGGAGCCCAAAAATTCTTAAGGCTATGAAGCGCCCCGGCCAAATTGAAAAAACTCTTGATCGGGTCCATGCCTGGCGCAAACAATGCCCAGATTTGACCATTCGAAGTACATTTATCGTCGGGTTTCCGGGCGAAACAGATGAAGATTTTCAAATGCTGTTGGATTTTCAGCGTGAAGCGCAACTCGATAGAGTTGGATGTTTTCAATACTCGCCTGTCGACGGTGCCAGCGCAAATAAACTAGCGGATCATGTACCTGAAGATGTTAAGCAAGAACGACACGCCATATTCATGGAAGCACAAGCGGGTATTAGCACTCAAAGACTAAGCAGTAAAGTGGGGAAAAATATCGAGGTTCTAATCGACCAGATTGGCGATGACGGAGCCATTGGACGAAGCTGGGCGGATGCCCCTGAAATTGACGGCCGAGTATTACTCGAAGATGAATTCGATCACAAACCTGGAGATCGGGTGCAAGCGGTTGTTGAAGAAGCCGATACGCATGATTTGTGGGCTCGCTCGATATAAGCCCGATCAATACAAATTTCAACGCACCTATAACAACATCATACAACGATATAGTAACGCCAAAACGCAAGCAACTACTGACTATCAGACTCGCCACTTAAAGACGCTTCTTCATCATCCAAAGCGTCGGTAACCGGATTATCGTTTTGCACATTCGCTATGTTCTGCAGCGCTCCGCCAAAATCAATCTCACCAGATTGCACACTAGTCGACACGGGCTCTTCTGGGGCTGGCACTTTCGCTGCAGCAGCAGGGTTCTCTCGCTCGGCAAGTGCCGTATAGAATGTCGGGCATTGCAGACTGTTCCACATTTTTTGCGACATCTCGCTGGTCTCTAATGACGACAACAAATCATCGCAACGAGTCTTACGGGTATCTAATATTTTACTATTAGTCGCACGCACCTCATCAATTTGACTGGTATCTGGCGATTGACTTGTTGCAGGTTCAGAGTCGCAACCACTTAGCAACACCCCAAGCCACAGGATGGCCAGCGAATTGAATTTAATCAGCTGCCGCATACGTCACCCCGGTGCCACCTAACCCACAATACCCCGCAGGATTCTTAGCTAAATACTGCTGATGATAGTCTTCAGCGTAATAAAACTCACCTGCAGCTTGTATTTCAGTAGTAATGTCCCCCATGTTCGCAGCACGCAGAACCTTTTGGTAATTCCGTTTACTTTCTTGCGCTAGGTTATATTGCTCCTCCGTACTTGTATAAATGCCTGATCGATACTGAGTACCTGCATCGTTACCCTGACGCATCCCTTGAGTTGGATTATGCCCCTCCCAAAATGTTTTAAGCAGTTCGTTAAAACCGATTTCTTGAGGACGATACACGACCAAAACAACCTCATTGTGCCCAGTCTGGCCGCTACAAACCTCTTGATAGGTAGGGTTTAAAGTAAAACCTGCTGAATAACCAACGGCCGTCGTCACCACTCCAGGCAACTGCCAAAACTTTTTTTCTGCCCCCCAAAAACAACCCATCCCAAAAATTACTGATAATGCTCCGTCTTCAAAAGGCTCTTTCAACGGCTCACCGCATACGTAATGCGTGTGCGATGTTTCTATTGGATCAGGGCGGCCTGGCAACGCTTCCGCCTCAGATATGATATTTGTCTTGCTACTAGAAAACATTCCAAGCCTCGTTGACTAATTAATGAGCGTCGGATTTCAGGTACTTTAGTAGAGGCTACTACTGATCTACAATTTGTCCAGTTACTATAGCTACTCAATCGCGACTCAACAAACCATTTAATATGAAGTTCGTTCGAATCATACAACTTGTAATGATGTTACCCCTAATGTTGGTTGCCATTGGCTATACCTTGCCACCTAGCAGCCATGCCGAAAGTGAAATCGTCATTCACGCTGAACCAAAATCAATTTATAGCTTCCTAAACACCCCTGGGAATCACCCCTTATGGGCGCCGTGGGTATACAACCCACAACAACCAGCGGAACTTGAAATTTCAGGTAGTGCTGAAGGTAAAGGGGCCAAACTGTATTGGCGAAACACCGACAATGGCCTGCTCAGTGACAAGATAACGAACGGAGAAACAACTATTACATCGAGTATTCCGTATAAATTTCTTACCGGTGACCTCGTATTTAACAATGTGCCTACGGCATCATACAAATTCACCATCTACAATAATAAGGCGAATACCCAGGCACGCATACTATTTCAATATCAATCACTAGAGAAAGGGCCAATGAATAGGTTAAGTGCAGCCATGTTTGGTAACGATATAAAATCCGAACTCGATATGTCATTAAATCGGTTAAAGTCAATCGCGGAAACCGTAAGCGACTAGATTGCCAATTATTAAATTATAGACTTGCTTTGATATAGCCAGTCTATTGTAGTATTTAACAACCTTTTTACAGAGATCCGCATATGAACTTACTGCTCCCACAACTAAATATTCGCATTATTAGAATGGCGACAATTTCAGTTGTTGCAATCATCCTATTACACACAAATAGTTCTGTTGTTGCTGCAGAGCCCGCTACCGCCGTATTCGCGGGCGGATGCTTTTGGTGTACCGAATCAGATTTTGAAAAACTGGCAGGCGTTATCGAAGCAGAGTCGGGATATACCGATGGCCATGTAGAGAACCCTAGCTACAAGCAAGTTTCCGCAGGGGGAACCGGCCATACTGAAGGCGTTCTAGTTACCTATGACCCCGATGTGGTTAGCTACGAGGAACTTGTCGAATACTTCTGGCCAACGATAGACCCGACCCAAGCCGATGCCCAATTTTGTGATCACGGATCGCAATACCGTAGTGCTATTTATTACGACTCCCCTGAAGAGAAATCAATCGTCGAGGCGTCGCTTGCCAAGTTACAAG
>DNHK01000098.1 GCA_003485905.1 Gammaproteobacteria bacterium
CGTCTCAAGAATCAAATGACCATCCAGCATCATTGGGATTTTTCCAGAATGATGTTGGTAAAAAGCCACCACGACAAAAATATTTCCAAGGGCGCTACCGACTCCCGCTTTCCTGTTTACCCCCAACGGGCGGTAGCCGATGTGCGAATTGCGATGCCGGATGATGGAATTATTTGCCTAGATAACGGTGTATATAAAATTTGGTTTGCGCGAAATTATCGCGCTAGCAAAGAGAATACGGTTCTATTGGATAATGCGCTGGCATCTATGGGCGCAGGCTTACCGTCGGCTATGGCCGCACACATGGTTCACCCTGACCGGAAAGTTATGGCAATTTGCGGTGACGGGGGCTTCATGATGAATTCTCAAGAATTAGAAACCGCCGTTCGTCTCAATATGAATATAGTTGTACTAATCTTAAACGACAACTCCTATGGCATGATTCGCTGGAAACAGGCCAACATGGGGTTTAAAGACTGGGGCTTACAATACAATAATCCGGATTTCGTTAAATACGCCGATAGTTATGGCGCGATTGGCCACCGGGTTGAAAGCGCTGAAGGGTTACTACCGTTACTTAAAGAATGTCTCGACACACCGGGAGTGCATCTAGTTGACTGTTCGGTGGACTACTCTGAAAACGACGAAATTCTTAATCATGCGATTCAAAAATTGAGTGCGTCTATTTAACTGCACTGCTCTTTACTATAGTGAGTCCTAGATTAACGGTACGTTAGTTGATCTCGTCACGCAGAAAAATCAATTGGTCGTCACTCGAGTCCTGCTTTGAGTATTTATAGCCAGCCAGATCAAACTGACTTAATTTTGCCGGATCAGTAATTCGATTAGTAGTAAGCCAAGCCGCCATTAATCCGCGTGCCTTCTTGGCGTAAAAACTAATTATTTTATATTTACCATTCTTATAGTCTTTAAAGACAGGGGTCACTATCTTGGCATTTAGATTGTGTGTATCAACTGATTTAAAATACTCATTCGACGCTAGATTAATCAGCGTATCACCGCCAGATTCCTGAAACTGTCGATTCAAGGAATCCGCAATCGAACTACCCCAAAATTGGTACAAGTCCGAACCTTGCTCATTCGCCAATTTGATACCCATTTCCAATCGATAAGGTTGAATCAAATCCAATGGGCGTAAAACGCCGTAAAGCCCAGACAGTATTCTCAAATGCTGTTGCGCAAAATCAAAGTCCCCCGAATCGAACGAATAAGCATTTAGACCAATATACACATCGCCTTTAAAGGCCAGTAAAGATTGACGGGAGTTTTTGGTGGTGAATTTTTCGCTCCAATCAGCAAAACGTTCAAAATTTAAATGCGCTATGTTATCCGACACGCCCATTAAGCTCGCAATATCCTGTGGAGACTTTTTACGCATAATATTTACCAGTTCACTACTTCTGGCAACATACTCAGGCATCGTAGAATCCTTAACCGTAACCGGAGTCTCATAGTCGAGTGTTTTTGCAGGAGAAATTATTGCAATCATATTAATCTTGAAAATTAAACAAACAAAATGGCAACCCATGCCAGTTTACATAAGATATGTAAGAACTGGTCCAAAGCAAAACCGAACTTACCTTCCCCTTTAGCAAAATCAATCAACCAATGAGCTGATAATTCAGCTAGACCGAGTGTAATACTACCAGTGGCAAACGCCACCGCTCCCGCATGAATGGACGCGTGTGCAGTAAGTGGGAAAATCCAATTAATTCTTTGTGCTACAGGTAAATGGGCCCACGCCGATCGCTGCTTATGTTTTTCTAACCAATCAGTTTGAAGACCATAATCTGCAATTGAATGGCCAACTAATAACCAGAAAAACAGCACATACGCACTTTCAGCCATTACTCATTCCAGAATCCATCACCCAACTATAGGGCATCGACTTTGATTAGCCGTCGACCGTAACACCAACCAAGTGAATAGGAGATAAATCCAAAGCCTCTGCCACGAGATTAAAAAATTCCGCTTCGGCTGCACCCACCACTCCATCGCCTTTAACAACGCTGAGCAGACCAGATATGATATCTTGACGGTGTGCAATATTGAGCTGTTGACCGCCCTTGGCCAAATACTTTTCTAACGGCGCATCTTCATACAATTCAGACATAGAAGCTAAACGTACCTCTTGAGCGGTTACTTTTACACCATGCTGTTCGAGTATTTTGCAGATGATATCTACTTCGACCTCAGCGGTGTCTAAATCCGTACGACTGGCACGAGCCAGTGTTAAAAATAGTAATTCTTCAAATAATGCTCGTTGTTCTTCGTCTGGTAGGGACTTACCGCCGAATATGGATTTTAATAAAGAAAAGCTTTTCATGAATCTTGGCTCCGCTGTTTCATCAAGGTGTTTGAATAAATTTTTATAATCATTAATTCTATCGAGCTTAATTACTAAAGTATACGCTGGACAGTCCTGTTAGTGCTGATGAGTATCTCATGATTAGCAAAAACAGAATATATTTACCAAATGTAGTAGACGGCATCGACTTGTTTAACAATGACACATTATTTAGGATCAATGTCAGGCTTGAGTTAAGTAAGCAACTTTTAAGAGATAGACATACAAACCACAGGATGAATATTTTTTGAATCAACTTTTACAAGCCATCTTTGGTGCCGCAGTATTGCTGGCTTTCGCCGTAGTACTACTACCTTTGGCTCGGCGACTGCGATTTCCCTTTACCATAATGCTGGCATTCGCCGGCATTCTTTTGGGTAGCACAACACTGGCTCTCGGAGATCGTACGCTCCCTTTGATCTCCAACCTCTTTATTGCGCTTGGCTCGGTGGAAATCACACTTGACCTTGTTATGTACGTATTTCTGCCTGCGCTATTGTTTGAATCGGCACTAGGCATCGACATCCGACGTCTAAGCGATGATATTGCACCAATCCTTTTCCTCTCCGTATTTGGTGTCCTTATTGTCACCCTCACCGTTGGGCTGGCTCTAAACAGCCTAGTAGGGTACGGGTTGATTGCCTGCTTATTGCTCGGCACGATTATCTCATCCACCGACCCCATTGCTGTTGTATCTATTTTCAAAAATGTTGGCGCACCCAAGCGTCTAACCATGTTAATCGAAGGAGAAAGCCTATTTAACGATGCTGCAGCGATCGTTTTATTTTCGTTGCTAACAGGCATGTTGGTCGGAACTCAAGAAGCTAATTTACTTGCAGGTCTTCTTGCATTCCTTAAAGTGTTCGTTGGTGGCGTAATGGTTGGCTATTTTATAGCTCGCGTGTTTTGCTGGGTATTCAAATGGCTAGGCGATATTCCTATCGCAAAAAATACATTGTCAATATCTCTGCCTTACCTATGTATGATTATTGGCGAATCCTACCTTCAGGTATCCGGAGTTATGGCTGCGGTAACTGCGGGTCTTGTCGTAGCTTCCGTAGGTCGTTCAACCCTTCCCCCAAGCAACTGGAAGACTCTCCAAGAAGTTTGGGAGCAACTTGGTTTTATCGCTAATTCAATGGTTTTTCTTCTAATGGGCCTTGCCGTTCCAGCCGTCTTAAAGGAGTTTGGTCGCACCGAATTAGCCCAACTTATAGGTTTGGCAATCATCGTATTGGCAGCTCGAGTATTTATTATGTTCGTGTTGCTACCGTTAATGTCCAAAATTAACTTTTCTGCTCACGTATCCACGCGGTACCGAATGGTAATGTGCTGGGGGGGGTTACTTGGTGCCGTGCCGCTGGCACTTGGGCTTGCGGTAATGAAAGATGAGCAATTTCCGGCAGAACTTCAGGCATTTATAGGATTGCTTGCCACGGCCTATGTGTTGTTCACTTTGTTTGTGAACGGTACGACTCTCCCGTTATTAATTCGTCTATTAAAGCTGAATAGACTCAGTCGAACTGATGAACTGATAAAGGAACGGGCTTTAGCGAACGCGCGTTCGACCATTCGCTCACAAGCTGAAGAACTGAGTAAATCTAGTGAAGCAGATAAAGAATTTATTACTCAAATATTACACAGCTTCGACCATAATCAAGAGAAGTATAGCAGCGAGAGTATTAGTAAAAATCGCCTAACAGCCATGGACGACAATGAATGGATATCATTTGGGTTGGATACCATGGTGCATCAGGAACGACAAGTTTACGCACGACAACTAGAACAGCAAAT
>DNHK01000076.1 GCA_003485905.1 Gammaproteobacteria bacterium
TGATGAGCAAGCCTTTAATTATTGGAAGAAAATAGCCAGTTTTAGTGATGATAGAATAATCAGAATATCGACTTCAGATAATTTTTGGTCCATGGGTGATACAGGCCCTTGTGGCCCTTGTAGTGAAATATTCTATGACCATGGTGAAGATATCCCTGGTGGTCCCCCAGGTTCAGAAGGTTCAGATCTGGACCGTTATATCGAAATATGGAATCTCGTATTCACACAATTTGATCGTGATACAAGTGGTAATCTAAAGCCTATTCCACATCCCTCTGTTGATACTGGTATGGGGTTGGAACGTATTACTGCTGTGATGCAGGATGTGCATAATAATTATGAGATTGAATTATTTGGAAAAATTATTCAGGCAATAAAGGAGCTGTCAGGTAAAAACAATCTTGATGCCATATCAAGCCAAGTGGTTGCGGATCATATTCGTTCCTGTTCATTCTTAATTACTGATGGTGTTATACCTTCAAATGAAGGACGAGGATATGTCTTACGCAGAATCATTCGTCGTGCAATTCGGCATGGTAATAAACTAGGTTTTAGTGAGCCGTTTTTTTATAAGCTGGTTGATGTGCTCAATCAAGTTATGGGCAAAGCCTATCCTGAGTTAGAACAATCAAAAGCAAATATTGAAAGAACATTGCTTGCTGAAGAAGACCGTTTTGCCGAGACTCTTGAACAAGGCCTAAAAGTACTGGATGACGTTATCAGTAAAATGGATGGTGATGTGATCCAGGGAGAAGATGTTTTCCGCTTATATGATACTTATGGATTCCCAGTTGATCTCACCGCAGATATAGCGCGTGAACGGAACCTAAAAGTCGATATGGATGGCTTTAATAAGGCCATGGCTGAACAACGTAAACGTGCGCGTGCTGCCAGTAAGTTTGATGTCGGTGTTTCGGTAGATACCGATGATAGCTTAGTCAGTGCATTTACGGGTTACGAACGCTTACGGCAAAAGACGACTATCATTGCGCTTTATCAGGATGGTCGTAATGTAAAGTCTTTAAAACAAGGTGATATTGGCGGCGTTATATTATTAGAAACACCATTCTATGCTCAGTCAGGTGGTCAAGTGGGCGATAAGGGCGAACTCTTTACCGATGATGTTTTTTTTGAAATAGAAGATACAAAGAAACAAGGCCAATCACATATACACCTTGGTGTACTGCGTACAGGCACATTAAAAGTGGGTGATGTTGTGCGTGCATCTGTTGATCAAAAGCGACGTATCGACATCATGCGTAATCATTCGGCGACGCACCTATTACATACCGCATTACGTAACCTATTAGGCGACCATGTCGTACAAAAAGGATCGTTGGTTGCTGATGACAGATTACGTTTTGATTTTTCACATAACGAGCCCTTAACAAAACAACAGATTCAAGAGATTGAAAGATTGGTAAATTCTCAAGTATTAAAGAATGAAGCGACTGAAGTCCAGGTTATGTCATTGGATAAAGCCAAGGCGTCTGGAGCCATGTCTTTATTTGGTGAAAAGTATGAAGATACGGTTAGGGTATTAAATATAGGTGGTGATTTTTCATGCGAACTCTGTGGCGGCACACACGTTGAACGTGCGGGAGATATCGGTTTTTTCAAAATAGTCTCGGAGTCTGGAACGGCATCAGGTGTTCGTCGGATAGAAGCCGTAACGGGTGTTGGTGCGTTAAACTGGATTGAAAATGCGGAAGTTAAATTACAAAGAATAGCCGAGATCCTTAAAACAGATATAGAGTCAGTCGACTCGAAGCTTTCTGCTCAAATCGAGAAAACCCGTAAACTGGAAAAAGAACTGGAACAACTTAAAGGTAAGATGGCCAGTAGTGCAGGCTCGGATATGGCCAGCGATGCAGAGATTATAGAAGGGATTAAAGTCATTGCAAAATCTCTCGAAGGTATCGATCCAAAAACCCTACGCGATACAGTCGACCAATTGAAAAATAAGCTCGGCACGGCAGCAGTTATACTAGCGACAGTGAACGATTCAAAAGTGAGTTTGGTTGCTGGAGTAACTCAAGACGCCACTGACCGAATCAAGGCGGGTGACTTGGTCAACCATGTCGCACAGCAAGTTGGTGGGAAAGGAGGTGGCCGACCGGATATGGCTCAGGCAGGCGGAAACGACCCATCAAGTTTGGAAGATGCACTAAAAAATGTCCCAGACTGGATACGCAGTCAAATTTCCACTTGATGTCTATTCCTTATATTGCTCAGTTCAGCTAGAATTCGTCGCCTTTTACCACAATCAGCGATATGGCATTAATAGTCCAAAAATATGGCGGTACATCCGTTGGCACAATTGAACGAATTCAAGCAGTTGCCGACAGAGTAATCGAAACAAAAAAACAGGGTAACCAAGTCGTAGTAGTTTTGTCCGCTATGAGCGGTGAGACCGATCGTCTATTATCGCTTGCAAAAGCGTTATCACATACTCCTACGCCACGAGAACTGGATGTTTTATTGTCGACAGGCGAACAAGTTACCATCGCTTTACTAAGTATGGCGCTGGAAGAAAAAGGCTATCCTGCAGTGTCGTATACTGGCGGCCAAGTTCATATTCGTACAGACAACGAACATAATAAGGCGAGGATTGTCGATATTGAGGCTGCTCGTGTCCATAAGAAACTAAATGAAGGTAAAATCGTTGTTGTAGCTGGCTTTCAGGGCATTGATGAAGATGGCAACATTACGACATTGGGCCGGGGTGGCTCTGATACAACGGCAGTAGCGATGGCAGCTGCTTTAGAAGCAGATGAATGCCGAATCTATACTGATGTTGATGGTGTCTATACAGCAGATCCACGAATAGTCCAGAATGCACAACGGCTCCCCTTGATTACTTACGAAGAGATGTTGGAAATGGCCAGTCTCGGTTCCAAGGTATTACAAATACGTTCCGTTGAATTTGCCAGAAAATATAATGTTAATTTACGCGTCCTTTCCAGCTTTGAAGATGGTCCAGGCACGTTAATAACCGATGAGGATGAAAATATGGAAGCGGCATTGATATCAGGTATTGCTCACAATCGCGATGAAGCAAAGTTGACGATTGTAGGTGTTCCAGACATGCCTGGAATTGCTTCTAAGATACTCGGGCCGATTGCTGATGCTAATATTGAAGTCGATATGATTGTGCAAAATGTCGGTCTGGATAACAGCACAGACTTCACATTCACTGTCAACCGCATTGACTATGACAAAGCATTCGAGATTTTACAGAAAACCGCAAAATCTATCGATGCCAAGGACGTTTCGGGTGATAATACCATTGTAAAGATTTCTGCGGTGGGTGTAGGTATGCGCTCACATGCTGGGATAGCCAATACCATGTTCAAGGCATTGGCAGACGAAGGAATAAATATACAAATGATTTCTACATCAGAAATTAAGGTTTCTGTAGTTGTGGCCGAAAAATACTTAGAACTTGGAGTTCGTACCTTACATACAGCTTTCGGGCTGGATAAAGGAAGTATAGTAGACGCTAACGATTAGTACCCGATTAGCCTAATGATGGAACACTATCATTAGGCTAGAGAAGCGCTGATTACGTTTAGGGGCTTTACTTATAAGATGATGGAAATATGATGATTACGGAAGATAAAGGAGAATTGAGATGTTGATATTAACTCGACGTGTAGGTGAGTCGTTGATGATTGGGGATGAAGTAAACGTTACGGTTTTAGGTATCCGAGGTAATCAAGTACGTATTGGTGTTAATGCGCCGAAGGATGTTGCCGTACACCGTGAAGAAATTTATGATCGGATACAGGATGAGAAAACCGGTGATGAATAAGCATTAGAAATATAATATTAGTTAGAAGGTTTTTTTAACTAGTCTTTACCGGGAATCCCGGCAAGGGTATCCTTGACGACCTAAAAATCTTAGGTCAAAAATAGCATATTGTTTTGGGAAATCACCCAATTTTGAAGGGTGTTTTGCTGTGTTGAATATATTGGAGAGGTGGCCGAGCGGCTGAAGGCGCTCCCCTGCTAAGGGAGTATACGGTTTATCCCGTATCGAGGGTTCGAATCCCTCTCTCTCCGCCATTTGACTAAATCCCTAAGTTCTATATTATTCGCCGTTCTCAAATACGCGCCCGTAGCTCAGCTGGATAGAGTACCTGGCTACGAACTAGGGGGTCGGAGGTTCGAATCCTTCCGGGCGCGCCATTTCATTAGTTGTCAGAGGGACTACCACTTAATTCAACCCCTCTTGTACCGTAAATGTACCGCTACCTAACCGAGTTTGTGCCATCCGTTCTGCATAATCAGCGAGTTGGTCAGGACATAAATGCGCATACCTCATAACCATCTCTATAGAA
>DNHK01000283.1 GCA_003485905.1 Gammaproteobacteria bacterium
TAAACTAAACTGGGTACAATTTAATTGGGGAATGGACTAATGCTGGCTAGTTCAACCCAATTGAACTACACGCTACTCAGGTCGGATAGCTGGGGTTCAGTGAAATGGAGGGTGTGTTGGGGAGCGTAATTGAGAGTCTGGTTACGAGTGTAACTAGACTAAATCGTCAGTATAAGGGCATGATCTATCGTAGCTTAAGGGTCCAGCTTTACGCTGACCCAAAGAATCTACGGATATGCGGCCTACATAAATTCGGATAGACGAGTGTTTTTGAAAAAGGTCAGTTTGAAAGCATCTCGTTGCTTAATTCGATCAAACCAATCGATAAAAAGTTTGTTTTCCTTCCATACGCCTGCCAAGCCTAGATCTTCCATACGATCTAATATAGCGACTACGCAATAGTCCGCTAGAGTTAATTTCTTACCCATAAGCCAAGGACCCCCGCTTTCGGTTAGACCTTTTTCCATCCTTACTATAGTTTGGCGCAATCGGTCTACCGCTTCTTCTGTTTGTCGGTCATCAAAACCTTCGCCTTTGGTCATGTTTAAATAAAACTGCTTGCGGACTGGGTGATTGTTGGCGAGTTCCAGATACTCTTCATCTGAATATTTGGCAAGCTTTTTGGCTAAGTACTGATTGAATGTGGGCACGCGAATAGACGGGGTAGGCACTTCTTCAAAATAGCGCAACCATTTGCGCATGTGAGCGCGTTCAACCGGGTCTTCGGGCGTTAATGAATTCTCTGGAAATACTTCATCCAAGTATTCGATGATTACAGATGAGTCAATTATTATCGACCCGTTGTGATCAAGCGTTGGTACAACCCCATTTGGGTTTAATTTTAAATACCACTCGGATGTTTGCTCACGAATTTTGTGGTCAATATAGTAATTTTCAAATTCCAGGCCTTTTTCCCAAAGAACCATGCGAACTTTTTGACTACAGGTTGAATGGGCGAAGTTATATAAAAGTAGTGACATGACAATACCTACGATTTTGGAAGGGCCAAATAGTCCTTTAACATTGGCCCTACGTTAATATTCTGTTTTTTTGAGACAGCCAGTGACCCTTTGTTCAGGCTCAAACGAAGTCAGTGGTGAAAACGTACAATTTTTTACAGCTCAGACGCCCAATCCTGTTGCTCGAGAATATTTCTTACACGGTTCATGAACGCAGCTGAATAAGCACCGTCAAAAGCACGATGGTCGAAAGACTGAGCTAAAATACCGACCGGTCGGATTGCAATTGAATCGCCGCTTTCGCTCTCAATAACAACAGGACGTTTACGGATCCCGTCAGTTGACATAATTGCCACCTGAGGTTGGTTGATAACAGGGGCAGTCATTAGCGTTCCAAACGGACCAGAGTTAGATATTGTATACGTGCCTCCTGCAAAGTCATCTGGAGAAAGCGATTTAGACCGTGCTTTAATGCTTAAGGCTTTGATGCCCTCGGCAATTTGGCCAACTGATTTGCTTGCGCAATCACGAACAACAGGAACCACTAAACCTTCAAAGTTAAGGTCTACGGCAATACCTAGATTTATCAGCGGGTGCAGCTGTAAAGCTTCTTCAACGATACTTGAGTTAATTTTTGGAAACTCACGCAAACCTAAGACGATTGCTTTCGCAATAAACGGTAGGTAGGTAAGTGAATATCCTTTATCGGCTTTCCAGCCAGGCCCATAGCTTTTACGTACAGCATCTACCGCGGTGTAATCAACTTCCACCGCTTGCAATACATGCGGGCTGGTCGCTTTTGACATAACCATATGGTCCGCAGTTAGCTTACGAATACGGTCAAATGGTATAAGGCTTCGGGCATCGGCGCCAATAGGGGCAGGTACCGGTACAGGTGTTGATCTACCAGTGACTGCAGCTTGTGCGGGTGCAGCGGCTGGTGCTGCAGTGCTACCGTCAATTATTGCTAGAACATCCTGACGTGTGACCCGGCCTTTTTTGCCGGTTCCAGCAATTGAGCTGACGTCTAGATTATGTTGGGAAACCAATTTGCGTACTGCAGGTGACAACATGGCGCCGCTTTTAGCGACTGACCCAGTTGCTGCTGCACTGGTAGGGCTGCTCATTGGTGTGGCTGCAGGTGTTGGCGCTGCTACGGGTGCCGCCGCTTGTGCAGGCGCCGCGGCAGGGCTAGCAGTTTCAGAATCTGCTGCTGCGGATTCTTCACCTTCTACGTCTATAACCACTAATACAACGCCGACATCGACTGTTTCACCTTCGGCTACATTTATTGCCGATATAACGCCCGCTTTAGGTGCGGGTACTTCGATCGCAGCTTTGTCAGTTTCTACATCTAGTAAGGGATCATCTTTCGCAACTGTATCACCAACCTTTATATGCCAAACGGCAATAGTCCCTTCGCTAACAGTTTCACCCAGTTGGGGCATTAGTACGTTCACAGCATACCTCTTATTAATATTTTCAGCGGTCTATGCACAGGCATCAAACCTAATCCATCTCACTTACAACACTAACGATGCGATCGACGCTTGGGATCATAAGATCTTCAAGCACATCAACCGATGCTAATGGAATATGTGGTGTGGTAATACGGGTAATTGGTGCATCTAGATTCCAAAAGCATTCTTCGCCTACGATGGATGCGATTTCCGCGCCCCAGCCACAAAGACGGGGGTTTTCTTCTACCGTGACAAGCCTTCCAGTCTTCGATACAGATTCCAGAATGGATTTGGTATCTAGTGGTACCAAGCAACGTGGATCAATTACTTCGCATGATAGCCCGTGCTTTTCTTGCAGTACTTCAGCCGCCTTAAGCGCTTTGGGTACCATTGCTGCAAGTGCCACGATGGTTACATCACTGCCCTCGCGGGCAATATTAGCTTGGCCTAGTGGGATAATGTAATCGCCTTCAGGTACATCACACTTTAATCCATACATAGATTTCTGTTCAAAAAACAGTACCGGGTCAGGATCTTGTATCGAGGCTGCGAGGAGGCCTTTAACATCAGCCGCATTTGAAGGTGCCACGACTTTGATTCCAGGAACTGCCATTGCCCAATTTTCAATACTTTGTGAATGTTGTGCACCAAATCGGGCGCCACCACCATTCGCTGATCGAATCACCAACGGACATTCATGCTGACCATTGCTCATGTAGCGAGCTTTCGCAATTTCGTTTACAACTATGTCCCAACAAACAGCAAAGAAATCCGAAAACATGATTTCTGCGATTGGTTTGAGTCCAGTCATTGCTGCACCCATTGCTGCACCAAGGATGGCTTGCTCTGAAATAGGTGTATCGCGAACCCTCAGCGGGCCAAACTCGTCTAGCAGACCAACAGTTGCTTTAAACACACCGCCAGCTGCTGCTACGTCTTCACCTAAAAACAGGACATTTTTATCACGCCGCATTTC
>DNHK01000249.1:0-4749 GCA_003485905.1 Gammaproteobacteria bacterium
CCGCAACGCTTGACGGTAGGCTTTCATTGCATCGCTCATTGTTACATCTGACAATGCGTAGAAATCAGTTTCGGCAAGTAATTTAGTTCTTTGTTCTCGCGTCTCAGATGCTAAACGATTATTTTCCTCTGTAATTTCATCTGATGTTTTATCTCGAGTTGCCCACTCACGTTGCCACTTTCCATCCACTTGCACTGCGTTACCTGTGTGATAAGCAATTTGTGAGTTTGAAATTTCTGGCGAGGAAACGTCTATAACTTCATAAACATTATGAGAAGCTAGAGTGTCCTCCACAAGTGACTTAGGAAAACTGGTATTTGGGTTATCTATTTTTAATTTTTTTATCGAGTACGGAAACTCTTCAACAGAACCGTTTACTATTCGTGCATACATATTTTAAAATCCTTTCACGTAACCTTTGTGCATTTTTAAACTCCCTATCCTTTAACGTAACCACCATCAGTTGGTGAGTTTTGTGGTGTGAAGTTACCGCCTGATCCTAAATTTGTACCACTATGAAAACCTTTGTTTATATAAATAAGTGGTTGAGTTCCAGTTGGTGTTGATCCATCTGAACCTAAATCTACAGGATAGCCAAAGGCATCAAAAAATTTAAGTCGATTAGCTTCTGAGGAGAAGTCGATAAATTCAGTGGTAAAGTAAAAGAATCCAATTTTGCCATTAAAAAAACCATCATTTGTATAATCACCATTATATTCATTTACTCCAACACCAAAACTTGCATCCCCATAAGTTACGTCTGCAACTGTGTTCGGACTAGGAGTAGGTGTGTACGCTGTATCATTAACATATATTCTAGTCGTTTGCGTTGTTCTATTGTCCGATATTAAAACATTGAACCAACTACTTGTGTTAAGACTTACACCAATGTCGCTAATTGCAAGGATTTGACCAGATGAGGATTGTAAATAAAACCTGAGTTTGGCAGCATTTTTATTAACAAGAATAGCAGTTCTGTTGCTACTGCTGTCATATCCAGTAAACACACTTTGAGAACCGCTATTAGAATCATTAAAAAAAGAAAAAGCAACAGTAGTAAATCGACTATCTGAAATACTAGCCAAGCCACTAGTTCTATGCAAGTACTGATCTGACCCATTAAAATCTGCACTTTCACCCCAAAACTCAGATGGACCTCTTGCACCTGTGTACGGCCCAGAGTTCACCGTGAAGTCACCGCCTGTGCCATCGTTTCTACCGGGATCGTCTGCACGTAATGGCAGGTAGATCAGTGGGCTTGAGCCTGTGGGTTCGCTACCGTCTGAGCCAAGGAATTTGGGCTTGTCTGTTTCGGTGTCGTAGAATGGGTTAGAAGAAGATAGATCAATATACTCGTTGGTTAGGTAGAAATCTGAAATTTCACCATCCACATAGTCAGGTCCAAATCCACTCCCTGCCCTGCCCACATAAAACCCGCCTGTAGGCGTCCATTCAATATTGGCGTTTACGGGTCCGGTTAAGTATGTGCCTACGTCCTCACTGCCATTCACCAAAATTATACAATTTGCTGCGGTTTCTGTGTCAAAGGCAACTTGAATAGAATAATACTTATTGGCAACAAAAACTGTTGAGCTTTGCCAATAAACAATATCAGTCCCTGCGCCAGCTTGTTCAATAATTATATTTAACAGTCCAGACCCATCAATCCAGACTTGCATTTTTTGTCTCACACCGGATTCAAAACCGGATAGGATATAATAATTCCCACCGGATGAATCTAGTTTGAAATAAGTGGACATTAAAAAGAATTTATTATCCGACGCACCTGTCAATGAAGCTATACTCAAATAATCAGCAGACCCATCAAACGTACTAGCCGCCGAATTGTACTGATTCGGCCCACGACCTGACTGTGCAACCACACCGTTCAGTGTGAAGTCGCCGCCTGTGCCATCGTTTCTACCGGGATCGTCTGCATCGTCCATCGGTACGCTAATAATGCCGCTTGTAGGCGGTGTGACGTATAAGCCATCAGCGTCAATGAAGTCACGGCGGTTGGACGCTACGGAGAGGTCACGGTAGGTGTAGTCTAGGTAGACTCCTGCGAGGCGGCCCTTTAGAGAGGTGCTGACAGATGCCTCTCCACCAATTTCGTGAACAGACTTTGTGAAATCAATCGTGTCATTTGTTAGTTGAGAAAACGCACCTTGATCCTCATCATTGACGTAAAAATGACCTGTTGTTGTCAATAAGTCTACTGAGCAAACCAAATGGTTCCATGTGTTTTTTTCTAAAGACATGCTGGCGGTTTGCATAATCTTTGTATTTGATGAATTAAACGCTCTCAAAAACCCTGTAACACCTGAACCCGTGCCAGAATCAGCGAAAAACTCAACACCAACGTTAGAGGCGGTTCCGTCCGATGAAATATATATTGGGGCAGGACTAAGAGTATCATCCTCTACATAAAACCAAGCCGAAAACGGTAACGTCTTACCATCAGCATTGCCCACCAGATCACTACTACGGCTCAGGTAGTCATTGGTCCCATCAAAGTCGATACCAATAGGATCAACGCTACCAACAGCAATGCCTGAAGTTGCGGCTATAAGTTTTTGTGCTGTACTCATTAGCCCATCGCCTGTCCTGCAGTGAACCCATAGTAAATTGTTCCACCGTCATAAGTAACAAATGCAAAAACATCTACCCCACCAGAAGTTGTAGTCAAAGTAGGTGCCGTTGCGGAGGCCCAATCTACCGAAGTAGGCCATGTAATTGTTCTAGCAGTGCTGTCTTGTGTTACTTTTAAAGTAAAAGCTGAAACTTTACCCGAAGCTGCAGGATTGGAAAAAGTATATGTTACATTTTCTGATAACGTATGAGTAAAATTATCGCTATCTCTCAGGTTGAGAGTTGCCGCATTACTGCTTGAACTTACAGCAGTGCTTTCTTCAATTTTACTATTGTTAAATGTAACAACACCATTTGCATCAGCGGTAACTGCTTTACTTGCTTCTGTCGTGCCAAGCGTTGCTACGTCATTGTAGTTTAACTCAGCGGCAGAAGCAGATATTGCTACGCCGCCAATCTGCAACGCCGTACTAGCGTTAATCGTTGGGGAGGCCAAAGTGCCTGTAAAAGTTGGTGAGGCTAGGGCGGCTTTTGCCGCTAAAAGACTATCTAATCCTAAGTTAGTTCTGGCTGTCGATGCTGAGGCTAAGTCCGAGAGGTTTAAAGAGCGCTGAGTATATCGAGTATCGGAGTCGCTTTTTGTGTAATAGTTCCCGGCTCCCGGCGCTGCATCTTCCCAAGAAGTGCCATTATAAACTCGCATAGTTGTTGTATCGCTTCGGAATCTTAGATCCCCTTGTGCGACAGTACCGCTGCCGTCTGCTCTCGTTGCAATGTCTCCCGACCCGGTTGAATACTGCTTTGCGTAAGCATTGACCGCCGGAGCAACTCCCGCAGTTGTAGTTATGTCTCCCGATATAGGCGCGAGGGTCTGTATATCAGAAGCT
Organism: Gammaproteobacteria bacterium; assembly: GCA_003485905.1. Taxonomy (GTDB): domain Bacteria; phylum Pseudomonadota; class Gammaproteobacteria; order Arenicellales; family Arenicellaceae; genus UBA10349. The sequence continues at coordinate 3,480 of DNHK01000249.1, forward strand.
CGCGGAGATAATGATTGTAAGTCAGAGGCTCTTGGGCCTAACGCTTGCAAATCGGAAGCTCTAGGGGAAAGTGTATTTAGATCTGCCTCTCTTGGAGCTAAGGCTTGGAGATCAGAAGCTCTTGGAGCCAAGTCTTGTAAGTCGGACGCTCTTGGAGCTAAGGCTTGGAGATCAGAAGCTCTTGGAGATAGCGTTTGCAGGTCGGAAGCTCTAGGCGATAACGTATTTAAATCAGCTTCGCGAGGCGCTAAAGATTGAAGATCAGAGGCTCTTGGAGATAAAGTTTGTAAATCCGAAGCGCGAGGCGATAAGGCTTGTAAATCTGACGATCTAGGAGCAAGCAAACTCAAAGCATTAGTCGCCGTTGTGCCATCTTCTACATCGGCAAGCGTTCCAATATCTGCTGCTCGCGGAGATAGAGTTTGCAGATCCGAAGCTCTAGGGGATAACGTATTTAAATCAGCCTCTCTTGGAGCTAAGGCTTGAAGATCAGAAGCCCTCGGCGCGAGTGTTCCAATATCAGCTGCTCTTGGAGAGAGCGTATTTAAATCAGCCTCTCTTGGAGCTAAGGCTTGAAGGTCAGCTGCTCTTGGGGCAAGCGTTCCAATATCTGCTGCTCTTGGGGCAAGCGTAGCTAGGTTGGCGACCTCACTTGTTCCTCCCAATGCTGCCAGATCAGCGACGGCTGCTGTTGTGCCTAATCTCCCGATTTCTGTAGACTTCCCGGCGACGGCAACCACTGAGGCGCTATCAGTTGCAACTTGGTTTACGGACCCGATATTGTCTGCGACTGTTTTCGCTGATACGCCATCCGGGAGCGTAAGGCTCTCGACTGCCGTTCCATTAGTATGAACAAGCCCATAAAAACCGACGCCGAGAGTTGCGGTATTTGAGCCATTAGAAAATGTTAAAATTTGCCCGGTTGAATTTTTTATAATCCACCAGTTTTCTGTCGAAGCCGGGATCGCAATCGTCGCAGCGAAATTGCCAGAAAAGGACAAGATACGATAGCGAATATCGTTCTCGACATAGTTAGTTGTTGTGAGCGTATAGGAAGTCGAGGTCAGTGTAATTTCTTGGACGCCATGAACAGCTTCATCGAGGCGCTCGAATACCCCGCCATTTAACCCGCTCGATAATCCCCAACTATTCAGCCCTTCGCCAAGCTGCAATAATTTATACTTTCCTCGCGTTGTTGGATTACTCATGAAGCGATGCTCCTGTCGGTTGAACGGCGCCAATTCGTGCCATCAGAAAATAATAAAACGCT
>DNHK01000249.1:4834-9110 GCA_003485905.1 Gammaproteobacteria bacterium
AGCGCTGCGACTCTCCCTTGTCGAAAAAAAGTATTCTCAACGCTCTGCATAAAAGGCGTTAAAATTGTTGTGACTGAGTTGCCCCAAGATTCCCAATTATCGAAGGCTTTCGGGTTTGGGATCATACGATCGCAACCGATAAAGTAGGTCTAACCGGGGCGCCATTCCATCGAGCGCGACTATCCATCCCGGCAAGCTCGGCAGCTGCCCGATCGTATAATCCAAAGAAAGTTTGGAGCCGTTGATCGTCGCCAAGAAACGGCGAAGCCCCAACGCAAGCGCCATAAAGTAAAACATCCGGGTGTTCATCTAAAACCCAGTTTGTTGAGGCGTCAGTTGTAAGAGCCGGAACTTTTTGCACATAGGCCAACCTCAGATTTATGCCTACGCCGGGGAAAGGACCAACTTTTAACTTATTTCCCAAGATCGTAAATTGCTGAGGCGTTCCTGAACTATCGCTTGTATAAATATCCTCGAATTGGGCGGGAGTTAAATATTCCAATCTAACGCGAGGGCTTGATAGATATACAGCTGTCCGGGCTTCCAGAAAATCAGTTGGGAGAGTCACTTCGTTACTAGTAAATGCAAGATCAGTTGATGCTTCCATGAGGCGATTTCGGAATTTTGTATCCCGGTTTATCATAGCTGTTGTTATTGAAATCCAATCAGGGATATTTGCCGTTAGATCCTCTCTATTGAGAAGATTTGCGACGGCTGATTTCAATTCGCCATAGTTACTAAGCGCCATATCTTAAATCCTAAATGTGCATCGTTTTTTTGCCGATCCGGGAAGTGTTCACCCGGAGGTATTTGAAGTCGGGATCATCGAGGCGCTTTAGCAGCCTTTCTTTATGATCCTTGTTGAATATATCGAGTGGCGGGTCTTCTTGAAGCCAAGCATGAATAACGCTCGGAGGGATTTGGGCTAAATGCCAAAGCTCTTTGCTTTCGCCCTTAGCAACATCTTTTGACTGAATAGATTTATTTTGGTCAACAATCTGAGCGGTTTGCTTGTAGACATATTTTGTGTGGGTCTGCCCGGTGTCATCGTCATAATTGAAATATTCGGTGTGCGTCGGAGTGTCGTCCAAAAAACGCCATTTATCATTTTTCATATAAAAAAAACGAGGGCCGAAGCCCCCGCCTTCCATTCTGTTAAAAACAAAATTAGCCGGTCACATTAACGATCTTGGCGTGTGCTTTTTCCGTTTGGCAAACCACACATCCTTCCCATACAATCGACGATTTTTTGTTGTCTCCTGTTTTAGAAAGTTCATATGTTTGCCAAGGGCGAAGGGTTGCCATCGCTAGATAATCTGTATCTAAAAGCAATGCAGTTTGGCCTCTGGAATGCCTTGAAGGAATGATTTTGATTTCGCCAAAATCACTCACATAGACATCGGCAGCAGCCATAATAGACGCCGGCTTCATGTCATTCACAGACTGATCTCTGTAGAGGGAAGCTATGCCCCCGAACCCGGAACAGATCTGCTTTGTAACAGGTCCAACAACCATCATATCGGGCTGACCGCCGTTATTCCATGCAAGCCTCATAGCTTCTTTCAGCTTGGCCTCTGTAAGCGCGACGGCAGCATTGCCCGTGTCAGTTGGAGCAGCTGTATCACCGCCAACAAAACCGGGTGTAGCACCGGCGCCCTGAGCAGAAGAATAGACGATGTTTGTGGCGATTGAGCTTTCTAGCCCCGCCATTGTATCGCCAGCCCCAGCTGCTGCTGAAGGTTGGTTTCTGCTTGCTGCAAACTCTAGATCGCGCTTTACGCTTTTTGCCCTTTTAGCCATTTCGTAGGCCATCTGGGATTTGTAGCCATAAAGTCCAACAACTTCACTTGTAGCGGAAACAGACGCCGTTGACTTGACGATTTGGCAGCGGTTCGCGGTGCGAACTAGAGCAGCGGAAGCTGATGCTGCATCATCATCGCCCTCAGCGTTCACGTTTGTAGCTGCATTAGCAAGTTCATCATTTAAGATTTCATGATACTTGCCTGTCGCTTTAATTGGCTTAGCCATAGTGACAACGGGTGTATCGACAGGAGAAATCATTTTTATCACTTCTTCGACATCGGGCTTTACGTTAGTTCGGGAACTAACGAGAACGGTATTAGCAGGAACTGCCATTTTCTTAATCCTTTATGAAAAAAAGTTACAAGATTTCCTCAAACGCTGCTGCAAATGCATCAGTCGTTTGAAGTTGACCCGCCTCTTGAATCTTTCGACTAAGCGATTGCCTCGGAGATACCTTTTTCGCAGCTGATCCGGGTCGTAAAACTTTCTTCGCTTTACTCACCTTTTTCTGAACTACCTTAGTCGCTTGAGATTGCAACTTATGCTGTCTCATTGCTAACAACGCCAATTTGACCAACCTTGCGTCATGAACTGCTGCAATATCGCTCGGTTGTAATCCGATTTCCTCAACTAAAAATTGAGCAATTTGCGGATTTTCCTCCTGAGCTAATTTCTGATCGTTCCATTCTGGAATTATCTGAGTTAGCATTTGCCTCTGTTCATTGACATATCTCGCCGTTTGCTGGTCGAAATATTGTTGGTTGCTGCGCTGTAATTCAGCTTTCTTCTTCTGCTTCTCTTGGTATTCTAAATGCTCTTTTGGAGCATTATAGGGATCTTCCTCGTATCGCTCAGCCCAATTAATTTCCGGCTCAATCACTTCGGACAAGGCTTGAATTTGCCTGTTCATTTCCTCATAAAATTGAGCTTTCTCAGCGTCGAATTTTTGTTTCTCCACTGCATGAGCCTGAGTCTTTTGGGTATAATCTCGCTGCATAAGAAAAGAATTCGGCAACTCTTCTTGTGTTAGCCGGATGACTTGCCCATCGTTGAGTGTAAACTCAACCACTCCGGGATCATCAGGTTCACTTTCGACTTCCTCAGTTTCTTCTTCAACAACTTCCTCGGCTTCAACTTCATCAGCCTCATCGACTTCTGACGCCTCAGCTTCGGCCTCTACTTCTTCGGTTTCGGCTTGCTCGGATTGCTCCGAGGCCAAGACTTCATCAGATTCTATATTCTCAGAATCCAACAAGCCTTCAAACGCCTCTGTGACGCTTTCTTCGTTACTCATTGCCATAATGGGTATCCTTAATTGTTAGGGTGCTTGCGCTTGTCCTATAACCAACGCTTTTCGCCAGAGGCGATTTCGTCGGCTGCTTTGACGGCTCGCTTGCCATCAAATATCGTCGTTAGTAGATGTTGCTTTACCATCCTACAAACGTGAACGGCGTCTAATAACCGGCATTTCTCAGCGTCATCTTGTGAGAATACCGCCCGGTTGATCAGCGCCTCTTCATACTGTTTGAAGCTATCCTTTAAAACAGGATCTTCTAATAATCTATTTGCATCGGCAGCTAAAATATCAGCGCCTCTATCTTCGCTCATTGGCGATTGTCGATTAGACTTAGCTTGGCAGCGATAGCATTCTTCTCATTGTTCAAATCGATTTTTTCACCAGCTAAATCACCGCCCTGATAAACCGCCTCATTAATTGGAACAACGTCGCCTGATTCATTTTTACCAGTGAACATATTCCACAACATCCCGGCGCCATCAGGATCTCTTTTAACGTCAAAAGTTCCATCGCCCTTGCTTTCAAAAGATCGAAAGACTGACTCTTCAATTCCGCTATTCCCGGCTTTATTTAATGCCGATTGAAAGTCCATTAGATCTGCAATCGTAAAAGCGCCTTTCGGAGCCTCTTCACCCCCTCCGGGCTGTTGCATTTCGCCCTGTCCGGGTCGGAATACTCCGCTCGGTGAAACAGTCATCGGCATCCCTGTTACTGGATCGATCTGAAATCCATCCAACATTCCCCCGGCGAAATTCGAGCGAACATTTGCAAAGTCAGCGCCGTCATTTAATAGCCCGGTTCCCCCATATTCGGGACGGTAAATTAAAGCGTCGCTTAGTAATCCCGGTTGAACAGGATTAACAGGGAAACCTCCGATATATCGCACCATTTTAGTAACCTTTTTTAGTCTTTTTAGTTTTCTTTTTTTTGCCTTTACCTGAGAGTCCAGGACTCTTAGGTTTAACGCCCATCGCCTTTCCCATAGCCTCGACAACTTTCTGATGAGAGTGACTTCCTCGCATTTTTTCGCTCCTAATTACTGAGGTTTATATTGCCTTGTCCGTCGCGACTACCAGCGTCCATCTTGGAACGCTCTAACCGCTCTTCAGCTGTTAATTCAGCCATTTTATACTCATGCTGCGCTGCCATGCGCTCATACTCTAATTTGAGCTTATT
>DNHK01000043.1 GCA_003485905.1 Gammaproteobacteria bacterium
TGCAGCAATTTCGATTAGGCGTTTTGCAATAAGAGGTCGCGCGATCGATGTGCCTAATCGGTATTCGCCCTCGTATATTGCATTTGCTCGCATCATTGGGTAAACAAAATCTGAGGCAAACTCTTCCGTAAGATCATCAATATAAATATCTTTGACCCCCATTTGCTCAGCCTTTTTACGCGCGGGTTCTACTTCTTCGCCTTGGCCTATGTCGGCGGTAAAAGTAACTACTTCGCATCCATACTCTTCCTGTAGCCATTTTAAAATGATGGATGTATCCAGTCCTCCAGAGTAGGCGAGAACAACTTTATTAACCTTAGCCATATTTAACCTTGCTTATTACATCTTAAATTATAGTGTGGATCATACACCGCACTTTGCGGCGCGTAGTGTCTTTGAGTCGGTCGGTGTGGTCAAGCCCGTTGATAAACCTTTGGAATTAAAATTGTTGAGGTGAGATCGAACGATGTCTGCAGTCATAGTCTGTGTTTCTTGTCTTTGGTCGGTGTAATCCTAAGCAACCAGGTGAGCTAGCATAGTGCGTGTACAGAGCAGACTACGCCGCAATATGGTCGATTTTTTTGCTGTAGAGCTATGCTAAACTAGCTTTTTCTAAGGTTATCTTTCAAATCAGATGTTAGCTAAAAGGAGGCAAAAATGAATCCACTTGACTCAATTGCAGGCACCATAATCGCCGGAGTCGTACTCACTGTTGTATTTTACTACGTTGCGCGGGCGTTGGTTGGATAGGTCTTACTAAAACCGACTTAACTCTACTTACTAATTTAATTTAAAGAAATTTATAGGGGAAATTTATGGAACTCGTTATTGATCGTTGGATACACGTTCTCGCCGGCGTAACCTGGATTGGGTTATTGTATTATTTTAATTTCATTCAAGTGCCAGGCTTGGGTAAAGCTAAGGCTGATGGTACTGCTGCGGGTATTACCAAACATATCGCCCCAAATGCACTACTTTGGTTTCGTATGGCCGCTGCCGTTACATGGTTGACGGGGGCTGTTTATCTTGAGAGAGGTTCTTTTGGGATGCATGCCGCGTTTACACTTAGTGGTGCCGCAGCACCAATTGGCATTGGTGCTTGGATGGGTACGATAATGCTGTTTAATGTATGGGTTTTGATTTGGCCAAACCAAAAGAAAGTGCTGGGCTTGGTCGAAGCCAGTGATGAAGATAAAGCCAAGGCTGCTAGAACCGCTTTTCTAGCTTCCCGTACGAATACAATGCTATCGATTCCAATGTTATTTTTTATGATTTCAGGTACGCCAGCACACACCATGGGAGTGTTTGGTTAGTATAGAATCTATTGTATAGTTTGTTGTGCGCTTGCCAGATTAACGGCTAAGCGGCAAACTAGGCCCTTACCGATTGCAAAAACGCCCCTCCGGGGCGTTTTTGTTTTAGAACACGAGATTACTGATGAAAACGGAACACTTAATGCCAACATATGGTCGCTTACCGGTCGCATTCGAGCGGGGGGAGGGGCCGTGGTTATTTTCTGTTGATGGTGAAAAATATCTTGACGCGCTTTGTGGGGTTGCAGTTACCACACTCGGACATTCTCATCCGGCGATAATAGCTGCAATTAAAGCGCAGGCTGACAAGCTATTGCATGTCAGTAATTGGTTTGAAATACCGGAGCAAAGGAAATTAGCGGAGTCTATAAGTGGCATTAGCGGTATGGATAGTGTGTTTTTTTGTAATTCAGGGGCAGAAGCAAACGAGGCGGCTATAAAGCTTGCTAGGCTTTACGGTAGCTCTAGAGGTATAAGTAATCCTGCGATAGTTGTTACGCAAGATGCATTTCACGGGCGTACCATGGCCACTATTTCTGCGGGAGGCAGCCGCAAAAATCAGGCTGGTTTTGAGCCGCTACTTGGTGGGTTTAAGCGTGTGCCTTATGACGATTTAGAAGCTATTAGGCAGGTGGCAAATAATAGCGATGAGGTTGTAGCTATATTGGTTGAGCCTATACTGGGTGAGAGTGGCGTGCTAATGCCGAGTCAAGGGTATCTGGCTGGATTGCGAGAGATTTGTGATCAAAATGAATGGTTACTTATGTTTGATGAAATTCAGACGGGTATGGGTCGAACCGGAAAGTGGTTTGCTTGGCAGCATGAAGATATAAAGCCAGACGTTATGACGATAGCAAAAGCCTTGGGTGCTGGGGTGCCAATCGGTGCCTGTGTTGCTAATGGTCCTGCGGTCGGGGTGTTACAACCAGGAACGCATGGCTCAACATTTGGCGGTGGCCCATTGGCATCTGTTGTGGGGCAGACCGTTATCGAGACCATGCAAGCTGAAGGGGCCGTTGAGCGAGCCGCTGAAATTGGTCAGCAGCTGTTATTAGCACTGACCGTACAGTTTGGTGAGAATGAGCTGGTCTCAGAGATCAGGGGATTGGGTCTGATGATTGGGATTGAATTAAGAAATCCTTGCGCAACATTGGTTGAATTAGCAATGAGTAATAAATTATTGATAAACGTAAC
>DNHK01000419.1:0-6811 GCA_003485905.1 Gammaproteobacteria bacterium
TGACTGAGTTAGACCGCGCCAGATATAGTTGTTGGAAGCGGCGATATTCGCAGTCCATTCGTTTGCTTGCGCGGTGCCAGTTGAAAGAAAGAGTCCCGCCGCTGCGAGTGAGAGAAGTCGTGAGTTCATGTCTTGTATTATCCCTTTATTGGTAGTGGTGAGTGGGTGATCACAGCCACCCGCTACAGGGTATTTTGCAAGAGCTGTGCCAAAGGTGAGATAGCCTGGGTTCCTAGCAAAATTGGTGCATAAAGGCGCCTGGATTTATAAAGTCGCTCTATGATGGTGCACCAAAGAAGCGCGCCGCCTTCTAATGGGGCGAAAGTGGAGTCTGCATTAGAGGTTTAGTGCAGTGGCGATCATATTTGCACTGCGATAATCATGAATCAACTGCAATGAACCGTCGATGTTCGGTCCATCGAATCGCTGTCGAAACCAACAACGAGGTGCATTCAGCGTATGGTCGGAGGCGAGCCGGAATGTCCAATCTTCAAGCCAGTCTTTGGAAAAAAAAAGCCAGAAGAACGGGCTCTGTCATTGCGAGTGATAGCCTAGATATCGAGGTCGTAGTTTCCGCGCAAGATCGAATGTCTATATTTAATGGGGCTCTGGATCGGCGGACATGGTGTGGGCTACGTCGATCCAGTAATCCAACAGATCATTGATCTGGCCCTGCGTGGCTTCACTGTAGTAAAAGCCAAGAAATGCGCAGCGTGACAATTCAATGATCGCCGCCAGCATTTGCGCCTCGCTGGTTTTATCCTCGACGATACTTAATACGCCGGAGAAGTATTGATGCTCTGCCTCAGCCCCCTCTTTGGCGAACGCCTGCAGAAGAGCCTGAACGGGTTGTACAAATTGGGTTTCTACTGTTTCTTCAAATGTCATCGAGGCTCTACCAGAATCAATATGTGGTTGGTGCATAGAAAAGGCTGCATGAAGGGTTGCTGGCATCTTGCCTATGTCGATGCGCCGCTTTTTTTGCAACGCAGGGTTCTGGAAGCCACAATACCCTAATAATTAAACTTTTACGTGGATGAATCGGCAGTGGATCAATTCAACCCCAAATTCTCGTTGGGCCTGCAAAAGCAGTAGACACAAGCTATTCACGACTCGCTATGTGGTGTGAAAAAATGATGCAGGTGCCTTGGGGTCTGCAGCCGACGTTAAGCTGAATTTGCTTTTGCAAAGCAGCTATCGTAATCGCGATTTTCGAATGAAAAACGCTAATACTGTTTCATAAAAAAGCGACTTTGCGCTGGCGCGGCGCTTGTTCTAGCTAGCGCTACATTCGTAAAATGGACATCATTTTTAGCGCCTGAGGACCACAATAGATTCAATGGAGATCATGCTCGATAAGCGCGAAGTAATGTGTCTCATTGGGCCTTTCTGCCGGGCAATGTTCGTCACACATGACTCATCTAAAGATACAGCCGTTAATGATCCAGAAAGTAGACGTTTGATGCCGAGAACGAAGGCTAGGCTAAGTCTAACTTAGCCCAGCCGATTCTATCCTATCCTATCGAGGCTAAGTACTGGCGAGCTTTCTTTCGGTTTCCTGCAAATACTCCACAGCTGCTCTGATAGCATCCACACGAGTTTTGAAATTCACACCATGGGATAAGCAGTACTCGTTATTCAAGTCGCCAAGCATCGTGCGAACCTCGTCGCTCATGCCTGACACGAAAACTTCTTTGTTAGCTGCGTGTGCGTCGCTACCAATTGTTTCAACGGCCCTTGCCGCTGAAACATCAACATGAGGGACTCGGCTAAAGTCTAGAATCAGTGCTGATATACCCTTCGATTTCTCCCGTACATGATGTCCAGCATCGGCAGCTGCGCCAAAACTCAAAGGTCCGCCAAAGTCAAATAAGCTAATTTTATTATCGACACTTTTTAACAGCGTAACCTCTTCTTCAGTGAGTTCGAACGATAAGCTCTTATTATCTATATCGCCAAGTGCTTCAAGTTGTGCGTCTGATATTTCTTTCACGAAGGCGAGTGCTGCCATCACCACGCCGGCCATGACCGCTGTGATCAAGTCAACGAAGACCGTTAGAAGAACAACTAAGACCATGAGTACTAGATCCCAGCGGGGGCCCTTGTGCGCACGTTTTATATAGGCAAAATCGATGATGTCGTAACCCGTCTTCACTAAAATTCCCGCTAATACAGCATGTGGGATTTGGGAAGCCAATGGGCCTAATGAGACAACGACAGCTAAAAGCAGAATGCTATGAATGATTCCTGATAGTTTTGTTAAACCACCGGTACGAATGTTGATTGCCGTCCGCATCGTCGCGCCTGCACCAGGAACACCGCCAAATAGCCCGGCAACTGTGTTGCCAATCCCTTGACCAATTAACTCTTTGTTCGAGTTGTGTCTTGTGCGCGTCATGTTGTCTGCCACTAAAGAGGTGAGGAGGCTGTCTATTGCACCTAACACCGCTAGGATTAAGGCAGCTTCAACAACAACTAGGAAGGTGTCGCCGCTGAACATCGGGATGATGAATGACGGCAAGCCTGTGGGAATATCACCCAAAATTGGTGCGCCACTCATCATCGTGCTGGTGACAGTGCCTATGATTAATGCAGCCAATGGTGCCGGTACAAATTTTCCCAATGCCTTAGGCCATTTGAACACAATGACTAGTGTCATTATGCCAAGTGCTAGCGCCATAAAATTTGGATCTAGTACTGAGCTAGGTATTGCCGCTAATGCTGGAATAGTTCCGCCTCCTTCAGGTTCATGTCCAAAGAGACGGCTGAACTGCAAGGCTATGATGATGCAGCCAATACCGCTCATGAAACCGGATACAACAGGATATGGCACTAGGCGGATGTACTGGCCGAAACCCAGAATACCAAAAAGGATTTGTATCAATCCTGCTAATACAACGACTGCGAAAACAAGCTCTGGGGAGCCACTCAAGGTCGCATATACGCCTGCGAATACAACTACCATGGGACCTGTCGGGCCTGAAATCTGAGAGCTCGTTCCACCGAACAATGACGCAAAAAAACCAACAATGATAGCGCCGTAGAGACCGGCAATGGGGCCAGCGCCAGACGCCTCACCAAAGGCAAGTGCTAGTGGTAACGCGACGACGCCGGCGGTTATGCCGCCAAATAAATCGCCGCGTAAGTTTTTAGTATTGATGCCAAGCATTCAGACTGCCTTTTAGATAAATTTTCGGGAGGTTGGTAAGGAACATACCGGCGGAAAAACCCTACCGGTACACCGTGAGCTAGCTCGTGGTTTGAAGTTGCTTCTCGTTACCGGCTTGAATAAGGTCGGCGTAAAGCTCTTCAACTGGAATAAATAAATTCTGAGCCTCATCAAAAGCAACTACAGTGCCGTGTTCGATATCATAGACCCAGCCATGCAGGTCAACTTCACCGGTGCTCAGCCGGCTAACGACAGCAGGGTGAGTTTTCAGATGTTGCATTTGAAGCAGTACATTCTCTTCGGTCACATTCGATAACTCGGCCTGTGTGGCCTGGCCATATTTGGCTTTCACGACATCCACAGCAGCCCTGGAATGGTCGAGCCATTCTTGAACATGCGGTAGTCCATCGAGTCCTGCTGGGTTTAGCGCGCCTTTCATTGCGCCGCAATCGGAGTGACCGCAGACAACGATGTGCTTTACACCCAGGGCAGCAACCGCAAATTCAATCGACGCGGTAACACCCCCGGCAGTCTTAGCGTGTGGCGGCACTATGTTGCCAGCGTTTCGAATAATGAATAGATCTCCAGGCTCGCTCTGAGTTAACAAGTTCGGGTCGACCCGTGAGTCAGCACAGGTGATGAACAACACTTCTGGGCTCTGACCGCTAGCTAACTCTGTGAAAAGTTGTTTCCGGTCGTTGTATGGAGATGACGTAAAACGCACAAATCCTGAGATTACTTTTTCCATGACGGAATTCCTAATGTCGATGTGATATCTGAGTGAGTGTTGGGCGTCACTATAGTCGCAAGGATGTGATAGCTGTTATCCGTTAATTTAACTATTGTGATAATATTTGCTTATATCAACTTTTTGGACATGAAATGGAAATCATCAGTCGCCTGAGCTTGAGGCAGATTCGCTATTTTACGACCATCGCGGAATGTGGAAGCTTTCGACAGGCAGCTTTTCGTCTCGAAGTTACGCAGCCTGCATTGAGCAACCAAATAGCGGCACTGGAGAAATTGCTAGGTATACAGCTATTTGAACGGACCAGGAATGGTACGACGACCACTGTAAAGGGCCGTGAACTGTTGCTAAGTGCCATGCGAGTGCTCGAGGAGGTGGATGGTTTCGTCAGTAAATCGAGAACACTCTCGGGCGCAGGGCTGGGTACGTACAGGTTAGGAGTCACTCCAACCCTCGGTCCCTATTTGCTGCCGCATATTCTGACGCCAATACACGCGCAATACGAAAACTTGCAACTGTACGTTCGAGAAGAAGCACCCAGAGATCTGGAGGCTGGTCTATTAGAACGAAGGCACGATTTCATACTAAGTACACAACCAATCACGTCTAAGGAATTGTCGGTTTTCTTATTGTTTCGTGAACCGCTTAAATTTGCCTTGTCTAGGGAGCATAGGTTGGCAAACAAACCACGATTGAATCGCACAGACCTATTCGGGGAACGTGTGTTGACAATCAGTGAACATCATCTGTTTCATCGCCAGATCGCTGATCTTTGCGAGGATGTTGGCGCGGAGGTACGCCGTGACTTCGAAGGAACTAGTCTCGATACGCTGAGGCAGATGGTAGTGATGGGAATGGGAACAGCCTTCTTACCAGCACTCTATGTTAAATCTGAAATTCGAGAAGAGAATGAACTGCGCATCGCTGACGTCAAGGGAGTCAATGTAGTTCGGAATCATGTTCTGGTGTGGCGAAATACTTCCCCGGATAAATCCTTCTTTCGCGAGTTGGCCATGGAGATTCGCAAAATAGTTGCACAAAATCTCAGTGACGTAGTGATACCGATCAAGGCCATGATTGGGAAGGATAGTTCTACGTCGCAGCTATAAAAAAGGCCCCTAAACAGGAGCCTTTTTTAATTTAGCGCAATATGAGACTTTTTTTGGTTAGAAAGAGACGTCCCACTGCAGCCTCATGCGGTTCGAGTTATCGTCCCCGTTTAAAAATGCGTCATCGATAGTCAGATACGAATAATCAAGCGTTATTTTATTGCTGTGTCCTGCAAAGTACCAGTTTGCGGCGATTGTGTATTCTTCACGCTCGTTGTAGAACGATCGATCATCCTCATTGGGCTCCTCAACAAAAGCGTATCGAATCGCAAACTCTAACGGTTTTGGCACCGTAGGGGTTAGGTTGTTAAAGAAGTAGCCAGACTGTAGATAAAAACCGGTGAGTTCATTGCTGGTACCCGTTAATCGGTCGTCGATAAATTTACGATGCCATTCCTGTTGCACAGAGAAGCCCTGGTATTTAAACGCGAATTCCTGGACTGCTTGTTCGACCTTAAACTGATCCGGGTTAGCTGATGCAGCGGAGGTGAATCCATCTAAATTGCCACATCCTGACGATGACCACCGTGTGCAAGGACCTTCTGTGGTCATGCCAGCAAATGCTAGGCTACCTGTTGGTTTTTCTGTGAATTCGACATCACCCTGTTTTGATGGCAGGTCACGACCCATAAAGTTCCACTGCGCCCGTGCAGAGTACATCATGTCTCCATTGACATTTTGTACGCCGCGACCTTCACCGTTGTATACACCGATGTAGTATCGCAAGTCAGCTGCAGTGCCTTTAAACGCATGACCTCGCCATTGGACACCGACTTGTCTGTCGATCGTAAAAGTACGGTTAACAATTGATCGTTCGACAAACTGCTGCCGACCGGACGAGTCTACCCGCTCTCGGTTCATGTCAATTTTCCACTGTCCGACGCGTAGTCCGCCAGCGGCCCACTTAGCGATGTCTATACGCCAATCGATAACGCGAGCGCTAGAGGAAGCTGCGCTTGAGCCAGGGTTCCGACTTGGCTGAAGATCAATCTCAAAATAATACTTCAACCACGGTTGGTAGCCGTGCCCACCAATTTTCATGCGGAGTCGGCGTGCTTCAAAGTTCGATGAATCGGGATCTGCAAAATCACCAAGTTGTCTTGGGTCGCTAGAGCGTGGATTGGTGTAGCGCATCTGGGCGCGCCATTGAAGATTAGTTTGCCAATTACCGTCTCGGCTCCCCAGTCGAAATCCGTTGCTGGTGTAACTGGAAGTAACAGGAAAATCCTTGTCAATCCTAGCTTCTACGGCGTCCGCTACAGCAATTTGAATATATTCATCGGTGGCCAACGTAACGTCTGCCGTGGATGCCAGCGTCGGAACATCTTGGTTAGGCGTCGTCGTTTTAACCTCTGCTGGGGCAGTTTCTGCTGGCGCGACTACAAAAATATCATTTTGGGTCAGCGAGTCCTTTTCCAGCAGGCTCTCATACTGTGCCGGTGTGATAATTTTATTTTCCAGCAGGATATCGAGCAGCGCCTTATCTGCTGCGTAGGCTTGCCCAAATGTACCGAGAACAAAACTGGTAGTTAGCAGAGCTTTGATAAAAAGCCGTAAGCCATAATTCATCTTTGACATTGTCCCAATTCCCTCGGTTTGCTATAGGTGGCGTTTTGCGGTGAATTTTAAGCGAGGTTTGTTAAGATAATGTTAATATTTATGAGGTTGTTGGCCTTTCCCCAAAAATAGAGCCATGAGGAAGGTGAGTTCCCTCTCACGGTCCAATTATTAAAACGTAGATGCAAAGGTAATCCCCCCCTTTTTTTTAACTTGCTGCAAAAGTAG
>DNHK01000419.1:6858-8218 GCA_003485905.1 Gammaproteobacteria bacterium
GCTGTCACACAAGCTCATCATTGCAGCTAAACCCGTGGCTCTTTGAGACTCTTTGAAAAGAGTCAAGATGTGTGACAGTTTATTAGCCTTCCCTGGCAGTCTCCTTTATGGAGCCCGTCTCGTAGCCCGTTCGCGGCATTTTAGGGAAAGCAAAAGACCGCTACATCAAAGCGTTCAAAATTCACAGGAACACTGCCAATGGATCTGTTGAACTTGTTTTTAAAATATTAGTTTATTTTCCTATTCTCAAATCTAGCGTTTCGGCTTTCTCTGTACTTATAAAAACAGCCAAAGATAGCGGGAATTATAAGAATCAAATAGGCATTGGTTTCTGCCAGCTCTTCATAGAGCCGCCCATGCTCAATATCCCAAAACTCTTTGTCAAATGTAGTTCCGACAACAAGGAGCAGAAAACTGATATTTAAAAAGAGCATATATTTAGAAGTTAGTAACTCGATGGCGAGAAGCCTGATTTCGCAATGGTCATAAACATTTTTGAAAAAACCGGACCATAATACGACTAGCAGAATAGTGCGGCCTATACCATGGAATAAAAACCCAGCTGTTTCCATAAATGGGAGCTTCTCAATATCGACTTCCCTTAATAAAAAGCTAAAGCACAGCAAACTCAGCCCCATATTTACCCGTTTTGATTCCTCAGATTGATCGTTAAGCATTGTTAGTCTGAAATACAGAATCGTCGCCGAAAAAAGCAAGAATGCCTGAAAGTTCTCAAGTAGTCCGTTTTCATCATGCAAGTGATGATGACCAAATGTGACTACAGTAAAGATGAACGCCAGATTGACAGCCAAAAAAATCGTCCAGTGCTTCAAAACAAATTCAGACAATTAGACTACCTCAAATTAGTACCGTTATTGTTGATGCTCGGATCTTGACCGTTGCTTATAAAGGATGTTTAAGAAACGTACATAACTGTACTACTAATAGTCGTAATAGTCATTGTGACCTTTGACCTAAAAATAGACTCATGAGGAAGATGAGATCCCGCTCGCCATTCGGTTATGGCTGCGTTATGCCAGAAGTACTCTTGCACTGTTCGGGATTGTTCTTGCCCTAGGTTCGGTATGGACAATGAATCCTGCGACGTTAGCACTGATCATCGCGGTGCCTAGAGCCGCACTTGACGACAAGACCCTACAGGACGAGTTAGCGGGCTATCAAGACTATGCGCGACGCGCTCCCTATCGGTTGATTCCAGGGATAGATTGCAAGATTTGAGTGGTGGATGTCCCGAACTTATCCCCCGAACTCTTTCCCGAACTCTTTCCCGAACTTATAAAATTATGCCTTGGCATCCATCTGCTAAACTTGCCAATAACTCAATGCGATTGATGTGGCG
>DNHK01000053.1 GCA_003485905.1 Gammaproteobacteria bacterium
GAAGGATTTGGTGATGAAGTAAAACGTCGCATAATGATCGGCACTTACGCACTATCGTCCGGATACTACGATGCCTATTACTCAAAAGCACAAAAACTTCGCAGACTAATTAGTAACGATTTTGATCTTGCATTTAAGCAATGTGACGTGATTCTTGGACCAACCACACCAAGCGTAGCATTTGATAAAAACGCTAAAACTGATGATCCGGTCGCAATGTATTTGAATGATACCTATACCATTCCGGCTAACCTCGCTGGATTACCCGCAATGTCGCTGCCAGCCGGGCTCAGCCCACAGGGTATGCCTATTGGGCTACACATAGTTGCGCCCTATATGGAAGAAGGCAGAATGTTGAATCTTGCACATCAATTTCAACTCAACACCGATTTTCATCGTGCTTTTCCGGAGGCATACGTCTGATGAGCTCAACAAGTAATTACCCTGGTTGGGAAGTCGTTATCGGCTTGGAAGTACACACACAATTAAAGACCAACAGTAAAATATTTTCAGGCGCGAGCACTGAATTTGGTTCAGAACCAAACACCCAGGCTTGCTCTGTCGATCTCGGCTTGCCGGGGGTTCTACCGGTAGCCAATCTTGAAGCCGCTCGCATGGCAGTAAAGTTTGGGTTAGCAATCGATGCACATATAAATAAAACCAATGTCTTTGCACGTAAAAATTATTTTTACCCGGATTTACCCAAAGGCTACCAAATCAGCCAAATGGACCTACCAATAGTGGGTAAAGGTCAGCTAACGATTAACACCGACGATGGTGAAAAAGTCATTGGTGTTACCCGGGCTCATTTGGAAGAGGACGCTGGCAAATCATTACACGAAGATTTTCAGGGTATGACTGGTATCGACTTAAACCGTGCTGGCACTCCGTTACTTGAGATCGTCTCAGAACCCGATATGCGTTCTGCAGCAGAAGCCGTGGCGTATTTAAGAAAACTGCATTCGCTAGTAACCTACTTGGAAATATGCGATGGCAATATGCAAGAAGGATCGTTCCGATGCGATGCAAATGTGTCAGTACGCCCGGTTGGTCAAAAAGAATTAGGGACACGAACTGAATCGAAAAATATCAACTCGTTCCGGTTTGTTGAGCGTGCCATTGAGTATGAGATCGAACGACAAATTGACCTGATCGAAGACGGCGGAACGGTAGTGCAAGAAACACGTCTCTACGACCCGGATAAACATGAGACCCGATCCATGCGGTCTAAAGAAGAAGCGCACGACTATCGCTACTTCCCTGACCCCGATTTACCACCAATGATTCTGGAACAAAGCTTTATCGACGATGTTCAGCAGAGCTTGCCCGAGCTTCCAGAAGCAAAATTCTCGCGCTTCGTTACGGACTACAAGCTAAATGAAGAAGATGCGGTACAGCTTACTTCCACTCGACCCATCGCAGACTATTATGAGCAGGTCGTTGATTTGACCGAGGCTGATGCCAAAGTCAGCGCCAACTGGATCACTGGTGAATTATTCGCAGCATTAAATAATAACGATTTGGAAATTCAACAATCACCGGTAAGCACCGAACAATTCGCAACCCTGCTAAACCGTATTGCCGACAACACATTGTCTGGAAAAACGGCTAAACAAGTATTCACCGCACTTTGGAATCAGGAAGGCCAGGTCGACGATATTATTGACAAAAAAGGTCTCAAACAAATCACTGACTCCGGCGCCATCGAATCAATTGTCGATGAAGTACTCACCCGTTGCACGGAACAGGTTCAGCAATATAAAGATGGCAATGAAAAAGTATTTGGCTTTTTAGTCGGTCAAGTAATGCAAGCGTCTAAAGGCAAAGCTAACCCCGGACAAGTCAATCAGTTGCTAAAAGCCAAACTAAACCCATAGCAATTAACATAGACGATTAACAAGGCAAATAGTGCAAAGCAGAGCACCGGCCGACTCTCCGTTATTCGGCCGGACGTTCACCGATCGTCGTCGCACCCGGGCGAATGTTATTCGCACCCGAAAGCTCTTCACAATCATATGGCTGGTAAGGTATTGCAGAAATATCTGCGACGTCACGACCGCTAAATGGCGCCTCAAAATACAACGAATCACTGGCAGTATATTCACGTATAAGCGTGTGATTGAGTTCATCGTAGCTAAAACGCTCCACCACATGGTACTGGTCGCTATGCATAGCTTTTCGAAGCGAAGATACCGCACCCGCGGAAATGCCGGCAGTATCAACCACCAATACCTCGTCTTCCCAATGTCCAATTGAATGACCAGCCACACTATGAGTCATATTCTCAGGGTGTTCGGTAACGTCTAAATGAATTGTTCGGTTTAAATCCAAATACCCATACAAGATTGTTATTTTATTATCTGACTGAATGATTTGATTCACGAACCTGCCAAACGGCCAACCGTGAATAATCCCCACGCTTTCGCACTGCAGCGCAGGGTGATCAAACTCATATTCGAAAGCGCTAGCCGCTTCAAGAGCTGCCGCGGTCTGCGTAACCGGCTCACGTCGTCCAGAACGTGGTCGGGCAACCCAGTGACCACTAATATTGGGATGGCCATTATCCAATTGCAGCGGTCGGTCTCTGGCCACACCCTCGGCAACAAGTACCGGACCCGCATCTTCGCGCTCAACAACACTGCCATCGTCAAGCACTAAGGCATTTAAGTAGCAGTGGCGCTCTTCACGACGCGCGGGCGATCCGTCAATCCTTATTATTTGGCCATGAGTCAGTGACTCTGACGTCCATCCGTGACGACGTAAGGTGATCGCTGCCGGCAATTCGCAGCGCCACGCCTCACTACCCCCACTTTCAGTTGCCATATCAAAATAAACATAGGTATGCGGATTCACAAATTTAAAGTCGGTGACCACCCCTTGGTATATAACATTCTGATCCATATAAAAATGAGGTGTATCAGAATGATGCGCATACGCCACTAACGTTTGGCCTGAAAACATAGCAAAAGCGTACAAGGTAAAATACTTGGGTAACCTAATTTGCCACCTCGGGATTGGGATTAGCTTGTCACCAGCCAACATTCTATGGTTTCACTTAGCCAATATCATCAACCAGAAATTTCATCGCTTCTGCATTACCTATAGCTAGCAAAAACCCAAGCTCATCAGCCATAAACCAGGCGTTAGTCCACGAATCGCCATCAAACTCAGCAAAGCCGACTTTCCAATTGTTCAAAGTGTTACCGGAAGCAGGGATACTATATAAAGGGCTGCTGTTAACGGCGCCCAATCGAAACTTAAACATAGCCAAGCCACCATCAGACATGAAGTTGCCAAGCAGCTCATGCTTACCGCTCATCGACGAATTATGGTTACCTTCGAACCCAAGTTCAGCTCCACGATCGTTAATTTTTTCCATGCTACTGCGAAGGAGTTTAGCGTAAGGCCGGTCGGTAAAGTTATAATCTGCTGGCTTCTCCGCAGCTTTATATGCGAGCAATAGCTTGCTGTGGCGATACTCGGGAGTGTCTACCGGGTTGGCCATATGCTCAACCAATGCCTCATCGAAACTACGGACATTCCCAGAACCCGGCGGAAGATTGATCAATCCATCTTGTCTAACTGGAAGGCGCACATCCAATTGTCGAAGCAATGTCGCTTCATCAGCCATGTACCAGGCTTCGACAATTCGCCCCTCGGCCAACTTAAAGACAGCTACGGATTCAATGTCGAATGACTTTCCTGTAGCAGGAATCCCATAAAGATTGCCTGTGTGTGTGCCCTGAACACGAATAGTCGCTGCCACCATATCACCCTCGCCCAATATTCGAGTGATGGTATTGATTCGATTCGTGATTGCTTCATGGGGAGGTAGAGCCAATTCTGACAATACCGAGTCTTTCGCGTTATACACCAGGTTTTCAAATTCGTTGCGCAACTGTATGTCATTTTCGGCAAACACCTCACGAGCCACTCCCGGAAACTCCGCAGGGATTCCCATAGCGTGTATCAAGCGCGTTACCGCAATTTTATTAGCTTCTACCTCTTCAGTCGCGGCCAAAGACGACAGCGAAAACCCCACAGCGAAACTGAATATCGCCAACAGCCTCACCACGAGTTTCCATCCAGTATTTTTATAAAACATTTGATTTACCCCCCCTCATCTCTTAACTCTGACGGCACAAGCTAAGCTAGGTAGTTTTCTGGTGGTAGTAGCTCCTGCACAGGAAAACACCAATCATCGGCGGCAGCGCCATCTGTATGTGCTGGATCTCGGCAGCCATACTCGGTGCTCCAAGTTCTGCCATAAACGGAACACCTACCCAGAATGGCGCATAAAAACCAAGCAGGAGAATCAACATAGACCACCACACTGCAGGCTGGCGCAATTGCTTGGGAACGTATAGAAGAATTAACACAACGATCATCGCTGCCGCATCTCCAAACACTTCACGGAAGAAATGGTGCCAGCTGTGTTCCGCGGCGAGAGGACTTTCCGGCGTCATCAAGAATCCAGCGCTACCGATATGATCCCAGGTAAAACCTACACTACGCAATCCAATCAGGAATCCAATAATCGTAAGTGCGCGAGCGATATTTAATCTATTTACAATAGCTGGCATGCCTCTATCCTATGCAGGTGATTGTTAGTTCATCAAGTATAGGGGGTGACTGCAAGGTTCGCAAAGCGCGCTACTAAAACAACAAATACGCCAGCATTAAAAAAGGCCTGCCAATTGCAGACCTTTTTATATTGGCGCGCCCGGAGAGATTCGAACTCCCGACCACCTGGTTCGAAGCCAGGTACTCTATCCAGCTGAGCTACGGGCGCATAGTCTTTCAACCCATCACAAGCCGCGTATTGTAATCAGTTTGTGTGCTGG
>DNHK01000033.1 GCA_003485905.1 Gammaproteobacteria bacterium
AGCCAGAAAGAAGCCAGAAAGAAGATAGTGCCGTCAACAAATCACCCGCCACTGGCCAATTTTTCAGCAAGTGGCTATAATCCGCGGCTCATCAATTCAACACATTCTCTCGGCACTTTCACGGATCTAAAATCATGAGCTACAACGACATCCCAGCAGGCAAGGACCTGCCCAACGATATTAATGTGATTATCGAAATTCCTGCGAATCACGACCCGATCAAATATGAAGTAGATAAAGATAGCGACGCCATTTTTGTCGACCGCTTTGTAGCGACGCCAATGTTCTACCCTGCCAACTACGGTTATGTCCCGCAGACTCTATCCGAAGATGGTGACCCGCTAGATGTATTGGTTGTATCGCCTTACCCAGTAATGCCTGGATCAGTTATCCGCAGTCGTGTTGTCGGCGTGCTCAATATGAGTGATGAATCTGGCGTCGATGCTAAGCTCCTCGCCGTTCCACACAGCAAATTGACCAAGCTCTACGATCACGTAGAAGAGTACGGTGATTTGCCTGACCTGCTGATAAAACAGATCGTCCACTACTTTGAGAACTACAAGGCGCTGGAACCCGGCAAGTGGGTCAAGGTCGACGGCTGGGATAACGCTGAAGCGGCACGTGCTGAGATCATCGCATCTCGCGAGCGCTATCTGGCCGAGTAACTTCGTCTGTTAGTGTTCGACAAGAAATAAAAAAACCGGCCGTTAACGGCCGGTTTTTTTGTCCTCGCCTAATGTTACGCTAGGCCCCATCGAGCTCTTCAAACAGCACGTCGCCATTTAGCCCATGTTTACGCAACACATCTCTAAGCCTTCGCAGAGCATCTACCTGAATCTGACGAACCCGCTCTCTGGTCAAGCCGATTTCCAGGCCAACTTGCTCTAGCGTTTCCTCTTGGTGGTGGAGCAATCCAAAGCGCCTGACTAACACTTCTCGCTGCTTTTCCGGAAGCTGAGAGAGCCATTTATTGATTGCCTCTGATAGATCTTCACCTTCGACCTGCCGCTCTGGACTAAATGCGCCCTCGGCTGAAATGGTCTCGACAAGACTCTTCTCATTCTCGGCAACCGGTATATCGATAGACGATATGCGGTCGCTGAGGCTGAGAATCTTGAGTACATCGGCGACAGGTTTATCGACCTCCTCGGCGATTTCCTCTGGTGTTGGAGCATGATCGAGCCGCTGCGCCAACTTTCGCGAGGCACGCACATAGACATTGAGTTCCTTGACTATATGTACTGGCAATCTAATAGTGCGAGTCTGATTCATCAGTGCACGTTCAATCGTCTGCCGGATCCACCAGGTTGCATAAGTGGAAAATCGGTATCCAAGTTCAGGATCAAACTTTTCTACCGCGCGCATCAGCCCAATATTACCCTCCTCGATTAAATCGAGAAGTTCGAGGCCACGATTGACATAGCGACGAGCAATTTTAACCACTAATCGCAGGTTGCTTTCAATCATTCGTTGTCGTGCTGATTCATCGCCCTTGAGGAATTTTCGAGCATAGAAGACTTCTTCGGCCGCCGTGAGCAACGGCGAATAACCAATCTCTTTAAGATAGAGGCTGGTGGCATCAATAACCTGATGACTGACTTCCGATGTGTCTCCATGACCGTCGGTTACTGCTGTTTGTTGCTTTATATTTAACGCTTCATCCATAACGTCGACATCCTTTTTATGTTACTCCATGTTCCAAGTCACCAATCCAGTGACCTATCCAGAACTGTACCTCTTCCTTTTTTACTTCTTCACTTCTTGCGTTGAGCTAACTCAACAGGGCTGACTATCTTGTTGCCAAGATGAACAACCCTTTACTTCAAATACGTTTGAGGATTAACCGGATACCCATCTTTGCGTATTTCAAAATACATAGTACCATTAGACCCCAATCTAGAAATAATCTCCATCTGTTTAACGGATTGCCCCTCTTTGACCATAATCTGATCATTATGTGCGTAGGCACTTAATAAAATTTCGCTGTGCTTAATAATAACCAGCTTACCATAGCCGCGTAAACCCGCTCCGGCATAAACTACGACTCCCGGGGCTGCAGAGCGCACCGCAGCTCGGCTGACGGACTTTATTTTAATTCCCTTGCGCAGTTCAGAAGGGTTGTATGACTCTACTATTTTCCCCTTTATCGGCCATTGCCACTGCCACTTGCCGGCATAAACCACCGGCGTTGAGGAGGGTTTAGGCTTATTTTCAGGGGTTTTTGTCACCTTCGGTTTGCTCGCAACCACGCTGGCACTGGCTGTTGAAGCTGCTATTTTAGGCTTTTCGGCAGGTTTGCTGATGGTTTTCGCGGCGCGGTTACTAATCTTACTGGTATCCAACGACAGCAATTGTCCACGGTTAATAACGAAAGGTTCCCGTATACCATTGGCACGGGCCAGTTTGCGAACGTCTAGGTCATAGCGCCAAGCAATGGAGTATAGTGTTTCACCCGCCTCCACCTGGTGCACTACAATACGCGTGCTAGGCGGCCCCGAGCGACTGCTAACAGGCGCTGAATTGGTGCTACAGCCAGTCAGTACCATAATGGTCAGAAGCGCTAAAATAGAGGCAATTGGGGCCAATTTGGGTGTCAAAATAGACTACCTACACAGAGTTATCTTGATATCTCGAGCCAACATATTCCAAACCTAGGACTAAAATCAAGCCCGCTAGCATAGCGGTGACGCTCAATAGGGTTTGCGCATCCATCCCAACCAGCTGCGTATATTGGCTTGGCCAAAGATTTTGCGCCGACAGCACAATAGTTTTACCGGAGTGACTAACCACGGACTCCAGCACCTGCTTCCAGGGCCAGATAATATTCAGGCTGCCA
>DNHK01000336.1 GCA_003485905.1 Gammaproteobacteria bacterium
AATGCCCACTAAAGGCGTTTCGTTTTGTCCTTGCATTAACTTAATGTGCTTTATTACTTAAAGAAAGGGGGAGCAGTTTACTCATTGCACAACTCTTTTACAGATCTTTGTGTCGCGTATACCCGATACCAGACGTTGGTACTAATCGGCCGGCATTAGCGAAACTCTATGACTACTACTGCTGTCCGATAGGCCTACATCGACACTGCAATGACCTGAAGTTTTTAGCTCAGATTAATAATAGCCAAGTTCGCGTCAAGGTCCCTATGTTCAAACGCTATGTTCACGCCATAAAGCTAAGCAGTAAATAGCTGGCCAGTATCACAGCAACCCACATAACCATGCTGCCAGCCGGGTGGTTGCGCGACAGCAGGCCGCTAAGGCGGTCATTCTTCCACGAAAGATAGCCTAAAAACAGATCTAGCCTGACCATAAATGCCTGTCTCACCGCTCTATCTGCATTCCAAATAAAGGCAAACAGTTTTTGCAGCACTCGGGGAAAGAAGCGACGATAAAACCAATCAAAGTCCAAATTGGTCGACGGTAATTCAGGCGGGTATAGCCCTCTTAAGTTCAACCATACGAACGCCAGCGCGGAGAAAAACAGCAGTTGCGTCTGAGCCAACACATGCGTGGCATCATAAGGGTTGTAACCCGTATCGTAAGGTAGCAATGAATAGAGCGCAGCAGGATAAATACCGATGGCAATACAGAGACCCGCGGCAATCGACATCGCCAACAACATATTGGTCGGTGGATCGCTGACACGGATACCTGAGTCGTGTGCAAAGAACGCAAAATAGGGAATTTTAATGCCCGCGTGATGAAATACACCGGCCGATGCAAACAGTAATGCTAGCCATATCCAGTCATAGCCAGTTTCCAGCGCAGCAGACATCACCATGGACTTGCTGACGAATCCACTGAACAGCGGAAATGCTGAAATAGAGGCTGCACCAACAATACATAGCACCGTTGTTTTCGGCATCGTTTTGTAAAGTCCGCCGAGCTCGGAGCCATTAATGCGACCGGTCATATGCAACACGGCCCCCATGGTCATAAACAATAAGCCTTTGAAAATGACGTCATTAAAGGCGTGAGAGACGGCACCATTGATCGCCAGCGCAGTGCCAATACCAATCCCGACCACCATAAAGCCAACCTGATTAATCAGGCTGTAGGCCAAGACTCGACGCAGGTCATTCTCAATCACGGCAAAAAAGATCGGGAAACAGGCCATGGCTACGCCGATATATACCAGTAGCTCGGTACCAGGATAAGCACGAGCCAGAGCATAAACAGCCACTTTTGTGGTAATTGCGCTCAAGAAGACGGTTCCCGTGACCGTGGCCTCTGGATAGGCATCCGTCAGCCAGGTATGGGCAATCGGGAAAGCACATTTAATACCAAAAGCGATAAAAATCAGCCAGCCGGCAATACCCTCTAACCCGATTTTTCCGAATTCTAATGAGCCGTTTTCAGACGCATAAAATAGCGCGCCGACAAGAAGAATACCGCCTGATAAAACTTGGATAATCAGGTAACGCATGCCAACAAGATAGGCGCGCTGGGTTCGACGTGCCCAAATCAAAAACACCGAGGTAAAGGCCAATAACTCCCAAAAAACAAATAGCGTTAACAGGTCTCCGGCAAATACAGCACCGAGACCGCTGCCTGCGTACAACATAGCCGCAACCTGTTGCACCGTGTCACGAACATGCAGGGAATAAACCACCGCAATAAAAGCTGCTATATGAAAAACATAGCCAAACATCAGACTTAGCTTATCGACCCGATAAGGCATCAACTCATAGCCTAAAAAGGCGAATTGCAGGTGAATTCCCTCGGGCACCATCCACAGGTGTAGGGCACCCAAAATAGGCGTTAGCATCATGATCACGCCACGCAATTTTCCGCGTGTAAAGGCTGCAATCAGTGCGCCAATAAAGAAGGGAACGAAAGGAGGAATTTCAAGCATCCACATAGTGCTTACCCGCGCCTAGCAATTGGTATTGTTTGGTATTTGTGCTGCACCGGTAATGGCCTAAACATCCTTTTCAGCCTCGCCGGAGTCGTCATAGTAGTTCTCGGGTCGCATCAGAAACGTCCGCATCCAAGTCGCGACAAGCACTAAAACCACACAGCCGACAAATCCATAGAGCGGATAAAAACCCAACAAGTTTTCCCAGCTGTGCAGAACATGACGGTGGATAACGAGGTCAAGTGCCAACAGGATTACGCAACCAGCGTAGAAGAAATACATAATCCGTTGCACATTTTTAGGGTCATCGAGCCAATAATGTTGCTCATCTCCCTTTGGATGTTGATCAGTCTGCATAGTTAATTCTCGAGTTTTCCATGACCGCGGTGGCCAATTCATAGACCGGCTGGGGATAGATAAAGAGAGCGACACACGCCACAGTCGTTATACTCAAGGCGATCAGTGCTGGCAGCGGCGCTTCTTTAATACCCTCTTTAATTCCCTCTCCAACTCCCTCTCCGCTACCTTGCTTATTGTCATCGGAGAAAAACGCATGATAGGGAATGGGCAACAGGTAAGCGATATTGAGTAAAGAACTGAGCATCAGTATGGTCATCAAAATCCACTGCTCGGTTTCAATTGTTCCCATTAACAAAAACCATTTGCTCCAGGTCCCTGCCGTTGGTGGCAAGCCGATGATACTGAGACTGGCAATAAAGAACGCCAGCATGGTAATCGGCATTTTTCGGCCAAGGCCGCGCATTTCACTGATATTTGATTTATGCGCAGCAACCAGAATGGCGCCAGCACAAAAGAATAAGGTAATTTTTCCAACCGCGTGGGTTGCGATGTGCATTGAACTGCCAACCACTCCAGCAGACGTTGCTAGCAACGCGCCAATGGTGATGTAACCGAGTTGACTGATCGTCGAATACGCCAGTCGCGCCTTGAGGTTGTCTTGTCGCATGGCAATAAGTGAGGCAAACAACACCGAGAAACCGGCTAGATAGAGCAGGAACTGGGTCGTCGGCAGTACCGCTAACAGGTCGATGCCAAAGATAAACACACACACTTTCAGCACGGTAAAAACACCCGCCTTTACAACAGCAACCGCGTGCAGCAAAGCACTCACCGGGGTCGGTGCAACCATTGCCGCGGGCAACCAGCGATGGAATGGCATAATGGCCGCTTTGCCAATACCAAAAATAAACAGCAGCAAAATAGCCCCCGCTACCGTGGTGTCAACATCGGGCGCAAACACGCCACCAGGTTTAAAATCGAGTGTACCGGCAACAAACCAAGTACTGATGATGGCTAACAGTAGAAATACAATTG
>DNHK01000085.1 GCA_003485905.1 Gammaproteobacteria bacterium
TGACTCAAAATTAACAGGCGCTAGCATCAAAGGAGGAAAGCTTCCCTTAATAGCCAAGTTATCAACAGCTTCACGAGCATATGGGTACAAGACATTAGGGCATGTTATATGTAACACCTCGGTAAGCCGATCACCTTCAAACCCTTCGATATTAAAAATACCCGCTTGTTGAACTTCAGCAATAAAAAACACTTTATCATCACTGGTTTTGACTTCTGCGGTCAACGTTAAAATAACTTCGTGGAAATCATCTTGGAAGTTATTCGTTTTAGTATTCATATTGAACTGAATATTCGGTTTATATTCTGTTTTAAAAATATCTGGCGTATTAGGCGTCTCAAATGAAGAATCCTTAATATAAATCCTTTGTATTATAAATTTCATTGCCGGCTCATTTGTTCCGCCAGTAGCCTGTTCACTTGCTTGATCTTTATTATCTTTATTATCTGCATTATCTGCCATTTGTAAATTCTTCCTATATTGAGAATGTTTTATTATAAAATATTTTATTTACTAATTCGTCTAAAATAATAAACACTTAGCTTTATAATACTAATGGTAAGCCTTGTGTTTGCCACTCTGCCATACCGCCTGTCATTCTTGAGACTTGCGAATACCCTTTTACCTCTAATTTCTTAACTGCGTCACCAGATTGATGACCCATCTGGCAGACCACTATAAGAGGATTATTTTTATTTTTTTCCAGTTCTGTGATTCGCTCATCTAGTTTAGCCAAAGGAATATTGATTGCATTAACAATATGCCCCTTATCAAACACTTTCTTATCTCGAATATCTAGAATAACACCGTCATCCTGGTTAATTAACCGAGTTGCTTCATGTATACCAACAGTCTTGCCCGCTTTCTTTTGCAAATAAGCAATTAACGCTATAAAAATAACTATCCATAGACTTGCAAGAATCCAATGGTTGATAATAAATTCTAAAAAACGCTGCATAACTTACTCAAAAACTGCTCTTTCGAAGTGGCACGCAGTATAAAGAACTAAGCTCTCAGAGTAAAACCGCTTAAATCTGTTTTTAAACGCAACTAAGTTTCACTAATGTCCTAGAGAGCCTATAATTCGTATTCCTTTATCAGTCTGTTTTTTATTCCTATGAATCAACCTATATCACCTCGCCTATTATTAATTCTTGACGGTTGGGGGCATCGAGATGAAGCTGATGCAAATGCTATCCGTCTGGCTAACACCCCCGTCTGGGATAAGTTGCTGGCAGACTATCCACATACTCTAATTCACACATCCGGATTAAAGGTCGGCTTACCAGAAGGCCAAATGGGCAATTCTGAAGTAGGCCACATGAATTTAGGTGCTGGCCGTGTGGTTTATCAAAACCTGACTCGTATAAATAAAGCCATCAGTGATGGCGACTTTTTCAACAATCCAGGCTTTGTAAAGACCTGCCAAAGTGTTAATGCTGCCAAAGGTGCATTACATATTATCGGCCTCTTATCACCAGGAGGAATTCATAGCCATGAAGATCAAATAGAAGCGATGATCGATATGGCAATACAGCAAGGTTGTGAAAAGATCTATTTGCATGCATTACTTGATGGGAGAGACACTCCGCCAAGAAGTGCCGAATCTTCCCTAGCAAAATTTTCAGACAAGCTTGAAACTTCTGCTAAAGGTCAAATAGCCAGTGTCTCTGGTCGTTTTTACGCAATGGATAGGGACAATCGCTGGGATAGAGTGGAACAAGCTTATAAAAGTATTGCCCTGGGTGAATCTGATTTTCACTTTGAGAATGCACTAGATGCCTTGCAAAGCGCCTATGCTAGAAATGAAGATGATGAATTTGTTCAACCCAGCTGTATTCATTCGGCCAATAGCAAAGCAATTAGGCTTAATGATGGTGATGCCTTAATCTTTATGAATTTTCGAGCAGATCGAGCACGTGAACTCACCCGAGCATTATTTGATGTTGATTTTTCCGAATTTGTATCTCATAAGAAAGTTAACTACAGCGCCTTCCTTACACTTACTCAATATTCTGAAGATATCAAAGCACCTTGTGCTTACCCCCCGATGACATTAACTAATAGCTTGGGAGAATTCCTATCTCTGCATGACTTAACACAGTTAAGAATTGCTGAAACTGAAAAATATGCCCACGTGACCTTTTTCTTTAGCGGCGGTCGAGAAAAAGAGTTCACAGGTGAAACGCGCATTCTTGTCCCTTCTCCTCAAGTAAAGACATACGATTTAAAACCGGAGATGAGTGCTTACGAAGTATGTGAAAAATTAGTATCGGCGATTAAAAATCGGGAATATGCCGCCATCATCTGTAATTTTGCTAATGGTGATATGGTTGGTCATACAGGCAATGTGGACGCTACTGTTAAGGCAATGGAGGTGGTAGACGAGTGCGTAGAAGCATTAATCAATGTCGTACACAAATTGAATGGTGCTGTCATCTACACTGCAGACCATGGAAATGCAGATGTTATGTATACCGAGAAGGACGGTGTCCGTAGCCCAAAAACTTCTCACACTTTAAATCCGGTACCATTTGCGATTAGTTGTAATACTGCTGCTAAAGAATTATCACTGATAAAACACGAGGATGCGGGGTTAACCAATATTGCTGCAACCGTGATGAATTTATTGGGTTATCAAGCTCCAGACGATTATCAGCCTTCACTACTAGCCCTCGGTAATTAATTTAATAAAGGACGCCAGATTGAGGGATAAGAAGGTTTCACCAAGGCATAAATTACTACATCAGGGGCAGCTGATATCTCTGTATCGTGATGAAGTGCACTTACCGGATGGCCGCACTACCCATTACGATACTGTCCGCCACCCTGGCGGGGCAGTTATTGTTGCCGTTAATTCCAATCGAGAAATCTGCTTGTTGCGCCAATTTCGTCACGCAGTAAATGGCGATATTTGGGAACTACCCGCGGGCTGTTTAGAAGACGATGAAAAACCTATTGAAACAGCCAAACGCGAACTACTAGAAGAAACGGGCTGGAGCGCTCACAGCTGGAAATCGCTTGGGAATATAATCCCGTCGCCGGGATTTTGTAACGAAGTACTCTGGATGTACAAAGCTGAAGATTTAGAAATAGGAAAAACCGCAAAAGATAATGACGAATTTTTGGAATCCTATTGGTTGCCAATGAATAAGATTCACCAAATGATAAGAGATGGTGAAATACGTGATGCCAAAACACTAGCGGCAATAACGCTTTTAAATTTCAAGCTTTAGTTTCTGCTTTAATTTGTTTGTCCACAATCTGACCACAAAACTATTTATTCGGGCCATCGGTCGGGCTAAGTAAACTTCGATTTAAGGCTTCAACTCCACCATTTTTCCATCAAACGTAGCTACTACTACATCCGCTTTAATTTCTTCTATCAATAAGCCGTTATCCAGTAATTCACCCGCCCGAACCATTTCCCCATCTAAAATAGCAAAACTTCTCTCCGAATCTCCTGCAAACGAAATAACCCCCACAGCGACTTTAGGAACCGATCGCTGCGCATCAGCTTCTGCGTATTCCTCTTCACTATTAAAATTGTTTGCCTCGGCTAATTGTGTCCGCGTCTGTGACACGTTATCTATTGATGGCTGAACACTAGGCTCAATATTCTCCTCAGTCTGAAGCCACATTACGAGCACCCCCGCGAGCAGTGCACTGCACACCACTAAAGAACCAGACTTTAGCCATTGCAAATCAGCCTTCTCTTCCGGTGGCCGCATACTGGATAAATGTGGTACTTTTTTAAGCTTGCGCTCACGCTCTGATTTCTTTAAAGCGTCTAGAATGGTAGACATTACAAACTCGGTACCGCATCTTTTTCAAGATAAGTACTCAAAACCATCAATGTGTCCCGCCCAGCAATACCATCAGACTCCAATCCGATTCCACGCTGAAACGCGCGCACTCCGTTGAAGAGTGCTTGATTATATTCAGGGTTATTTATGTCGCCCAAGCCATCACTGCCAAGTTCGCGCAAGGCTAAATCTAAACGCTGTCTCAGCCAAATTACAGCCGCACCTCTTTTACCTGGCACCAGTTGTTCACTGTCCACCGGCGGGGGTTTCCAGAAAACCATGTATTGACCATTCCAGTATTGGTCGATTTCGCTTCTTTCCATCTCATAGGAAGTGCCAGAAAGTCGCACGGTGACAACATCGTCTTCAATTGATTGCAATACCAACCGAATTGACTTTGCTCCGACGGACAATACTAAAACACCGGGGCGATTAAATCGTTCAATAGAGCTCCAATCTCCTCTGCCAGGCAAACACTCTAGCTCTACTGCCCGCACCGCGTCACAAATCTCAATTTGAGATTCATCAAGAGATAAGCGCACACCCCAGAGTGTCGCCAACGATTCGTAAGCAGAATCGCGATCAAATTTATCAGGATGAATTGCTAATAAGCTTGGTAACGTGACGCGCGCTATACCCGTATTTTGCGTTAGATCAGTTAAATGATCCTGAGCGCTCCAATCAGACAACAAGCTATCGAGTTCTTGTTCACTCGGTGCCTCAGACACGATGCTCCTTACAGTCGCGAGCATTGGCTCTTGTTCAGCAGCATTTAGACTAACTTCTAGTCCAGACTCAACCGGTTCTGGTTACTCGACGACTGCCTGCTCCGTCAGTTCAAGGACCGTTTCTGAACTACCCAATTCTGCACCAACTACGTTAGGGGAAGAAATCGGATTTACTGGCGAGTCGCTTGTGGCAACCTCTGTAGCAGTAAACGATTGATAATCGATATACTTAGGTACCGTCCAAGCCAGAGCGGCCACAAGTATCGTCGCAGCAATCGCTTTTCCATAAACTAACGCTTTATCAGAATCTACAAATTTACGAGCGGCTAACACCTCACGAGCGGCTGAAGATACGAGGCTCGCGTTAACTAATTCTTTACTTGAAGCATAGGCTCGCAATAATGAATGATCACATAGCACATTAATTATTCGTGGCACCCCACGACTAAGTCGAAAAACACGCCTGATCGCTTGACGGCTAAACAGCGCGCGCTGACACCCAGCAACCCCGAGTCTGTAGCTAACATATTCTGCAACTTGCTCCTTGTTCAAAGGGCCAAGGTGATAACGAGCATTTATCCGTTGATCCAGCTGTCTCAGCTCTTCTCGAGCTAACACATGATCGAGTTCTGGCTGGCCAATCAAAATAATCTGCAATAGCTTAGCTTTATTAGTCTCTAGATTGGTCAACAGCCGGACCATTTCAAGCACTTCGATTTCAAGCAGCTGGGCTTCGTCAATAATTAATACTGATGTTTTACCTTTGGAAAAAGCACGTAATAAATGCTGATTCAGTAAATCGAGCAGAATTTTTACGGTGCTGTTCGTCGTGTAGAGTATCCGAAATTCATCACAGATGGTTTCCAAAAGCTCACGCTCATTTACCCGAGGGTTCAAAATGAGGGCGACATCAACACCCTTTGGCAATTTGCTTAGTAAGCTACGGCAAAGAGTTGTCTTACCTGTGCCAACTTCCCCAGTCAATTTTACAAAGCCGCCACCTTGCTGTATCCCATAGCTAAGATGAGCAAAAGCCTCCTGATGCCGCTCACTCATATAGAGATACTGCGGGTCGGGTGCTATAGAAAAGGGCCTTTCTCTAAGCCCAAAATATGCTTCGTACACTAAATTTCCCCGGTATTTATCGGGCTCTTACAATTGAATTTCTAATAACCGCGTTAAGCAATACATACTACCAATACCAAATGTGACCGCATAACTATAAAATGAAAGATCACATCTGCCTATAACTATGTGATAAACGATCCGCTAATCCTCGCCCTCGACCACCCATTAAGTCTATCACTTCTTCCAACGCTCGGTTCTCAGGTGCGGTTCTTATAATGCAGGAATCATCTATATCTATCTCAGACTCCACGGTCGCCAATAATCTCGACAAATAGGCAACCTCTTTATGGTCTACCAATTTTGCCGCCAGTGTTTTCGCCCCACGAACCGGCAACTCAAAAAGCTTATCTAGATTCTCGTAAACCGAATCCAGATTATCATATTTGTCTAGAATTCCAGCAGCCGTTTTAGCGCCTACTCCCGGAACCCCTGGGATATTATCAACGGCGTCACCAACCAGTCCCAAATAATCAGCGATTTGATCGGGATACACTCCAAATTTCTCTTTCACACCGTTAATATCATGCTCAAGCTTCCGCGAATAATCCCACCACATATCACCCTCTACAAGTACCTGCGCTAAATCTTTATCTCCGCTAACAACCACAACTGGCTGCTCCTCAGATCGGTGAAGACGCGCTAAAGTGGCAATTAAATCATCAGCCTCATAACGTGGATGAGAAAAACAGGCGATTCCAGCGGCTTCGGAAAATCTACGGCACAGTAAGAACTGGCGCTCTAAGCTTTCTGGAACAAGCTCGCGATTAGCTTTGTACGGTGCATAAATTTCATTTCTAAAGGACTGCGTCAAGCTTTCGTCAAATGCTATCGCCATATTTTTACAAGGTGCTTGCTCTGCCAGCTCGGTTAAAAATCG
>DNHK01000079.1 GCA_003485905.1 Gammaproteobacteria bacterium
GGTCGCGGGTTCGAGTCCCGTCCGCTCCGCCACTGAGATAATACCCAAAAGGGGTGAGTTGCTTCAAAGTGGCTCGCTCTTTTTTTTGATGTACATTTTAATGTGCAACTTTTAGAAGATAGAAATTATTTGAGAGCTACATTATGTTAGACGTTATAAGAAGTCGGGCGGCTGGTTTTGGTGCTTGGGTTATTGCGTTAATTATCATGATTCCCATGGCCTTATGGGGAATTAACGATTACGTTGCAGTTGATCCCGATCCGCCGGTGGCTGAAATAAACGGGCAAACCCTATCGCAAGCAACTTTTCGAAATGCTCTTGATGCTCAAAAACGAAATATACGTACTCAGCTTGGTGCTACCGCAGATGTTTCTTATCTAGATTCACCGCAATTTAGGCGCGGAGTGCTGGATAGTATGATTAATGAGCTTGTGGTTCAGAATGAAGTAGAAGAACAAGGCTACCGATTGGGTGACCAGGAACTGGCAAACTTGTTGCGTGAACAAGAAGTCTTTCAGTTGGATGGTGCTTTCAGTCAGGAAGCTTACGATACCTACCTTGTCAGTCAAGGGCAGTTTTCCAAGCAACGATTTGAACAATCTATTCGTGATCGAGCGCTTATAGGTCAGTACACGGCGGGTTACGAAGAATCGTCATTTGTGCTTCCCGGTGAAATGCGTCGTCTGCTTTCCTATCAGGCAGAAAAAAGGTCAATCGCTTTAGCGAAATTTGAAAATGCAGTTTATCTAGATCAAGTTGAACTGAATGATCAAGATCTTGAGGAATATTATGAGGCAAACCTAGATAACTTTTTCGAACCAGAAAAGATAAAGGTTGAGTATATACAATTAGCAGTTGAAGACTACACTGACGGTGTCGATGTTAGTGAGGATGAAATTCTAGCGGAGTACGAGGCTCAACAAGAGCAATTGCGTAGTGGCGAAACTCGAAGTACTCAACACATATTGATTGCAGTGGCAGAAGACGCAAGTGCCGCTGACCAAGAAGCTGCCAATAGCCAGATATCAGAAATACAGACTCGTTTAGCCGCAGGTGAAGAGTTTGGAGAACTGGCGTCCGAATATTCCGATGACCCAGGTTCAGCTGCTAACGCAGGAGATCTGGGGTTTATTCAAAAAGGACAGATGGTTGGGCCATTTGAAGAAGTTGCATACGCACTGGAAGTTGATGTTGTATCCGAGCCAGTTAGAACACGCTTTGGTTTACATCTAGTTAAAGT
Organism: Gammaproteobacteria bacterium; assembly: GCA_003485905.1. Taxonomy (GTDB): domain Bacteria; phylum Pseudomonadota; class Gammaproteobacteria; order Arenicellales; family Arenicellaceae; genus UBA10349. Next base: position 1,241 of record DNHK01000079.1, read on the forward strand.
TTCGGAAATAAATGCTTCGGAAGTGCCTCCTTTGGAGGAGGTCCGTGAAGGTATTTTGGCCGATCTTCAGCAGGTTGAGGCGACAAACCGCTATGTCGAGCAGGTCGAGAACTTGCGTAATTTGGTTTTTGAACAACCGGATGCATTGGATGGAGTGGCAGCAGAGCTTGGGGTTGATACTTCTGTAAGTGAGTGGTTTTCGCGTGATTCTGGTGAAGGGGTCGCAAGCAATGCACAACTGCGAGCCATTGCGTTTGCCGAAGATGTTTACGAACTTGCTATGAATAGCGATGTGATCGATCTCGGGAACGATGTAGCCGTTGCAATCCGTTTGGTTGATTCTCAGCCTGCTGCAGCTAGGCCTTTGGCAGAAGTTCAGGCATTGGTTGAGAGTGCAGTGCTTCAGCAAGCGGCTAGCGAATTAGTGGCTAATAGTGTGGAGCAAGCTCTGATTGAGCTTGAAGGAACGGAGGATTGGATTTCTGTTGCTGAAAATGCCGACTATAATTTCGTGGCATACACTGTATCAAGAGTCGACACCATTCGAGTAGTAGATAACGAGGTGCTTGCAGCAGTTTTTGCTCTTGAAGACTCGGGCGTAGGTGGGTTTCACCGGGTAACGCTTGCGGATGGCATAGCCTGGGTGTATTTAAATGGAATTGAGAAAGTGTCACCAGACTCAGTCGAACTTGCACTGCAAGATAGCGTACGTACAGTAATTCGATCACGCTCTGGGCAGGGTGCAGTGGCAGGAGTTATCGCTAATGCTCGCGAACAAGCGGAGCTAATAATCAATGAGGATTTGCTTTAAGCCAAAATCGCTCAGTCGATGGCAGTAATTGTGAAAGTATCAGGCCGTCATTAAGTAATTGTAGTGTCAATGTTATTTGAAAATCAGCCTTATAGGTTGTAGTTTCTTGTGAGTAACGTGTGCAGGTATAGCACAGCGTGTTATAGCATTTTAGATTAATAAGCAGAGTGGAAGAATTGTTATGATTATCGGTGTTCCTAAAGAGTTGCATAAAGGTGAGAAGCGAGTTGCTACAACGCCAGAGGTTGCAGGTCACCTACATAAGCTAGGCTTTGACGTGCTGGTTGAGGCCGGAGCGGGTAGGGCCGCTAGGTTTCTAGATTCAGCCTATAAAGATGCAGGTGTAAGTATCGCCAAAGATGCGGCCGAGGTTTGGCTGAATGCCGATATCATACTGAAGGTACGGGCACCTGAAGGCGATGAGGTGGCGGCTGTTCGTAAAGGTCAAACGCTTATCAGCTTTATTCAACCTGCTCAGAACGAAGCTTTGATGAAGGCCTTGTCAAAACGTGGTGCTACAGTAATGGCCATGGAAAGTGTGCCGCGTATTTCGCGAGCGCAAAAAATGGATGCGTTAAGTTCGATGGCGAATATTGCTGGGTACCGAGCGGTGGTGGAAGCGGCTCAGCATTTTGGACGTTTTTTCACCGGTCAAATTACCGCTGCTGGAAAAATCCCACCGGCCAAAGTATTGGTTATTGGTGCGGGTGTGGCTGGTTTGTCTGCAATAGGTGCGGCAACGAGTATGGG